>JAUIHA010000001.1 GCA_030432505.1 bacterium
CGTCAAAGTTTTTGATGCTGGAAGTGTTAGTAATTTATTGTCTGAAGTTGATGGTATTGAAGGTGCACCGGTTAAGTTGCATTATGTGTCTCCAGTAAAAGGAAGGAACGATTCGCCAGGAAATCTTTATGTGTTTACGATAGATAAAGATAAAGATATGGCTCGCGTATATCGCTTTCATGTGGATGCTGGTGATGTTAGAACTGGTATGGAGCGTGATCATACAATTACCCCAATTGACGTAGTTGATGCTACAGCAGCTCCTCTTGTTCCAAAACCATTCATTGAATATGGTGACTTGAGAACATGTTTTGGAACCGATGGCTGCATATTCTTTACCACACGAAGTCAAAATGATGATCAACTTGATCACCTACGTTTTAGAACTCGTACTGCAGACAATGAGGATTCAAATGAATCAACACTTCACTCTCGTTTAGAACGAACCGGACAAAAATTTGATAGCAATGGTAAAATAATAGGCGGATTAGGGTACACTGGTGTACCAGTACGTGATACCGCGTCTGGTATGTGGATTATTCCTGGTGAAGTTCGATTGAATGCGTAAATGTCACCCCGGATCGGGGTCCGGGATGACGCCACTGGCGTTGCCCACTGGTTAGCTAGTAGAAAGTTGCGCTCATCCTGAGGTGCGAGTAAAATGAGCCTCGAAGGATAAAGCGCACAGTTTAGAAAGGTAGAAATGAAAATGAAAAAATTACTCATGATGAGTGTGGTGGTAGGCGCAAGCCTCCCAACCGCACTGACTGCGTTTACGCAATCAAATGCATTTAGAGTGTATGATTCAGCACTCCGCATGCCGGTATCAAAGCAGGATAAATTTCGTATTGGTTTCCAAGCGGAATATGGTGATAGAAGCACCGGACGCAACTGGGATGATTGCCGCCGCAATGTGTTAGCACTTCATGATGATAATCAGTCTGCACTTGCAATGCTTGATAGTGCTGTTGGTGATGTTGCAAAAAATACAAAGCTTATGGATGTTAATAGCTTTGTGAATGTATTTTTACCTCGTGGTCTTGAGCGTACTAACAACTTGGCACGTTTCCAGTTAACTGGTGATTACGAAGAATTAAATACAAACTTGTGGGCAACCTATAAGCTGCCATTTAAAAAAGTTCCGGGTACGTTAGCGGTTTCATTGTATGTGCCAATCAATCATAAAAAAATTGATCATGTGCGCGTAGAAGACTTGACGCCAACTGATGCTGCAGAGCTTAACCGCATTAGTCCAATTTTACCTGGTGCGGTGATGATGGAGTTGAATAACAGACTTTTAAATGATATTAAAGGTTTTGCAAAAGAAGTTGGTAATCTTGATTTGAATGACTGGGATGAAACCAACCTTGGTGATATTACGTTGATGCTTCATTGGTTTAACAAGTATCGTCAAGACAAGGAATACCTTAAAAAGGTTGGTATCTTTGCAAAGCTTGGTGTGGCATTTCCATCAAGTGAAGAAAAAGATGAAGACAAAGCATTTTCTATGCCAAGCGGAAACGATGGTGCATGGGGCTTGCCACTTGGTCTAGGTATTGATCTTGATTTTGTGCACAACATTCGTGCAGGAATTGACGTAGACTTTTTAATTCTTTTTGATAAAACTCGTGACCGTCGTATGAAAACAACACGCGCGCAAACTGAGTTTTTCCTATTGAACAAAGGCAGCGCTACAAAAGAGTATGGTCTTACATGGCAATTCCATCTTTATTTGCAGTGGTTCCATTTCTTCCGTGGTCTTTCACTCAAAACTGCATACCAGTTTGTAAAACGTGACGATGACCGCTTGGTACCAAAAGGTAACGATTTTGATTTTACCATTGTAAACACCGCGCATTCGCTTCAAGAATTTGCATCACACAACATTGTGTTTATGGCTAATTATGATTTCTTCAAAGAAAGAAAGAAATGTTTTGTGCGTCCACAAGTGAGTCTCTTTTATAAGCTCCCTGTTGGCGGTAAAAACTTAATTGATACGCACACCTTTGGTGGGCAGCTTGCAATTAATTTCTAAGTAATTTTTTTCTACAGATTGAAAAAGGCGCTTCTATTAACGAAGCGCCTTTTCTTATTTTCGTATTATCCAAATAACGAGTAGATTTTATTGAATAGGCTTATTGGTTTATTTGGCCTAAATAATTCTTGAAGAAGTTGCTCGCGCTTTTCAGCATTTTTCAAAAGATTGTTTTCAGTGATCAGTTCACGAACCTTTTGTTGTGAAAGATACGCTTTATTGAGTGAGATGAGTTTACGTAGACCTTCTATGACATCTTTTTTAAGATCATCATTAATTTTTTCTACGCGCTCATATTCTTGTAGGTAGTCAATACAAGCAAGCTCCCAGAAAAATTCAATAACGGTTTTGGCATGTTTGAATAGATTAATTCCAAGCGTTTTTGTTGATTGTTCAAAATTATTAAGTAATGCAATCTCTACTTGAATCGTCTGTGCTTTATTACTAAATTGTTTCCTAAAATAGCGTTGCTTAATTTTATTCTTAATAGCTTCTTTAAGCGCTTTTTTCGCAGATTTTTTCTTTGCATCAGCTTGTTTTTTGAGCTCTTGTAATGTATTTTTCTTATGCTGTTTTGCAGTTCTTTCTATTTGCTTAAGTTTTTCAGCCTGCTCTTTTTGTTTTCTGATGAGTTCTTGTTTTGTTTTGAGAATTTCATATTGTTCTTCAAGAGATTGTATTTGGTTTTTAACTTCTTGAAAACGTGAAGCATTATGTTTTGTATGATGTTCAAGGCTTTGTATATTCATATGAATTAGCATGTTGATTTCTTGCTCTTCAGTAACAACTTCATGGAATTTTGTGTACAACGTTTTTATCAGTTGGCATGTTTTGCGAATACGTTGACTATCGTGTTTATAGTCTACAATCCGAATTTCTTTTTCTGTTCCAAGATAGAGATCATCAAGGCCTTTGAATTTTGCATATTTTTTTACGAAGCGGATTTGTTCAAATGTGAGCTGTTCATAATCAATACTTTCAACACATTTTTTAATATAACAGTCAAACTGTTTAAATGTTTTTTGAGCTGTTTCTGCTCGCTGTGAGCCAGGGTAAGAAGAATCAAGTAATGTAATTTTGGATGTTTTGAGTGCTTGTAAAAGATGGTATCGATCATTACTTGTTGATCCATAACATTTAATTTCTTCAAAAATATCGTTCTTTTGCTTTTCTATTCTTTGTGGAAGAGTTGCTAGAGAATCGTTATATTGTTTGATTCGTTTAGCATAGCGTTCACCACCAAGCTGACTTCTCTTTTGTTTGAGTTGAGAAATCTGTGTATTGAGTGCGGATATTTGTTTTTGTACTTGTTGCATGCTTGAGCATGGCTCTGCTGCAAGTGTTGCCGTTAAAAATGACAATGCAAAAGACAAAATTGCTACATATTTTTGCATGATATAACCCCCAAAAAATGCGTTTTTATAAATCTCCATTATTATTTTATAATAGCATTTTTTTTCAAAAAAGGCAAAATGCCTTGTGAGAGCCTTTTCCCGGGAGTTTTGGGTGCATTGAGATCTCTTATGAGTGATTCTTATTGAATCTTCACTTTCCTGGAGCAACTGTCTATCATGGAACATGAAATTAGGATGGGGTGTGATTTTTACTTGCAGAGGAAATTTTATAATGATTGATGAAAAAAAATTATTAGAAAGAATTATTGTTGATCCTGAGATTATGGTTGGAAAGCCGGTGATTAAAGGTACTCGTATTCCCGTTGAACTTATTTTACGAATGTTAGTGCAGGGCATGGATAAAGATGAAATCAAACAATCGTATCCCCGGATAAGCAATGATGACATTACGGCTTGCTTATTATTTGCGACAAAAGCCTTAGATGACATTACCTTTGTACAGAGTAAAAGTGTATGAAATTTCTTATTGATGAATGCGTTGACTATCTCTTAGTTGGTTGGATGAGAGACTTAGGATATGACGTGCTGTCAATTGCTGAAGATGTGAGCGGAATAAAAGATTCAAATGTATTGGCGCTTGCGGTATCTCAGGTAAGGGTTTTAGTAACGAATGATAAGGGGTTTAGCGACATGGTTTTTCGAGAAAAACGAGATCATACAGGAATCATTTTATTAAGAATGCAAGATGAAACTCTTGGAGTTATCAAGCAGATGCTGAGTGAATTGTTTAAGCATTATCACACACAAATTGAGAATAATTTTATTGTGATAAACAAAAATTCCATACGAGGTGTAAAAAAAATCGATGCTTAGCATAAAGTGAGTAGAGTAAGGAGTGGTTGTGAAGAATATCAAAAAAATTATTGTGTATACGTTAATGCTCAGTTTCTCACATGTGCTGTACGCATGGCTTCCAACAAATGTGTATCGTCCTGATGCAACCATTATGCGTTTGCATTTAGCAAACAATGCAAAGTGGTCTCTCGGTTTCTTTTTTGAGCGTGGTTCAAGTAGTGATGCTGAAAATATTAATGGGCGTAGTCGCAATGTTTTAGCCGTGCATGATGACACACAGTCAGTGATTTCAATGCTGGAAAATCCTATACAGTCGTCTAAAAAAACAGATATTGAAGATTTATTTAATCGCTTCATTGCACAGGTTGGTCCAACAACGAATGATGGTGTGCGTGGTAATGTGAAATTTTTTGGAGATTATGAACAAACACAAATCACATTATTTGGTGACTACAAATTTAATATATCATTTATCCCGGGTACAATGGCTCTTGCATTATATATGCCATTCGTGAATAAAGAAGTAGAAAGCATTCACTTTGAAGATCAAACAAAAGGAAACTTTGGAACAGAAAGATTTCTGCAGCAAGAAGTTATCAACAACTTGGTAAGTAATGTTGAAACACTTGGTGATTTAAAACTTGATGCATGGAATGAGTCTGGCGTTGGTGATACGGTGGTGATGCTTGAATGGATGCATGATGTGCTTGTACATGACAAAAAAACACGAAAAGCAAGAAAATCTGCAGAGCGTGGCGTACAAGACTATGTTAAAAATTTTACGGTGTTAGCAAAGCTTGGTATATCTGTTCCAAGTGGTACTGACACGCAAGAAGATTTTGCATTTAGTTTGCCACTTGGTAATGATGATGCGTGGGGTTTTCCTGGTGGTATTGCAGTAAATGTTGATTTCATCAAATATTTTCGTGCCGGAGTCTACCTTGATTTCTTGTATCTTTTAAATTACTCACGCGTGTTTCGCATGAAAACACATGTTGAGCAAACTGAGTTTTTGCTATTGAACAAAGGGCGCGCTGAAAAAAATCCTGGGTTCATTTGGGACTTTGGTGTGTATTTTCATGTTATTAATATTCTCAAGGGTCTTTCATTTAAAACTTCGTATCATTATGCAAAAAAACATGAAGACAAACTCTTTTCACGTGACCCAGAATTTAGTAACGACATTATTAATACTACCAATAGCTTAAAAGGTTCTGAGTCTCATAGTCTGACATTCCACTTTGGGTATGATTTCCAATTTGAGAAAAAACAATGGCGTTTTGCCCCAGAACTGAGTATTTTCTATAAAATGCCGCTTTCAGGAGAATCAGTTGCTGATATGCATACGTTTGGTGGAAAGTTAGGGGTGAGTTTCTAGCCTAGAATTATCCTTTTGTTGATGGAGTGATGTAAAAGTGGTACACTATACCTATGGTTATGATAGTAGAGGTAAAGACAAAAGTTTAAGAAGGATGTTTGATGGCTACGAAGAAACCCCGCTTTAATGTTACTGTAGAGCCTCATGAAGAAAAATTTCTAGCGTCGCTTGCAAAAAAAGAGCGTAAGTCTGTTTCTGCCCTTATAAGGGAGTTGGCTCTTGAAGCATTAGAGCGTCGTGAAGATAAAATACTTTCAGCGTTGGCTGATGAGCGATTGAAGGAGCAAGAGTCCCAAAAAGCCTTGTCTCACGAAGAGATTTGGGGTGATCTTTTAGGGGAAGATTCTGAATGACCTACACAATTCTTTATGCGCAAAATGTTTTGAAAAAAGATCTGAGAAGATTTCCTCAATCAATACTTAAGCAAATACAACGAGCAATTAAAGAGCGACTGATGGTAGATCCCATTGGTTTTGGGAAGCCTTTGCGTTACAATCTTAAGGGTTGTCGTCGCTTGCGAGTTGGAGATTATCGTATTGTTTACCAAATAGATAAAATGGTGGTAATGATTCTTGCAGTCAAGCATCGTAAAGATATTTACCAAGATGTATGAAAATTGAAAACTGCTATGAAAGAACGATATAAAATAAAATTGATGGACAAAGTAAAAAATAAATATAAAAGAATGCTGGATGCTCTAACAACGTTTCAGGAGGCTCTGGAAAATTTTGATCAACTTGATCAATTATGTGAACCGAATACCGAGCAATTTGAAAAAATGCAACGAGCTCTCAGAGACTCGGTGATTAAGCGTTTTGAGTATTGTACAGATCAAATCTGGAAATATATGCAGCTTTATGTTGTTAACATTCATGGAGTGGCGCTAGAATGTAGTGGTCCAAAAAACGTTTTTAGAATGTGTTTGCAAACAAAAGACCTTTCTCCAGATGAGGTGGAACAAGCTATTGAGATGGTTGAATGTCGCAATCATACATCCTACATCTATAAAGAAGAAATAGCAGACTTCGTTGCGAAAAAAGCTCCCGTATTTTATACATTTATGACATCGGTTATGAAAAAGATGAAGCCATAATCGCATTTCTTCACTTTTACGACCACGCTCTCTAAACTGATAGCCAGTTATTATCAGAAAAAGGGAGTAGAAGTATGAAGCGTAATCTAATATTTTTATTAAGTTTTATTGTTGTTTTTAATTTTATTGGCGCTTCGTTTGTGCAGGCAGATGCAAACGAGCGTCAAAATTTTTTACAGCGTTTCAAAGCTGCACTCAAAGAAAAGATGAGTGAAATTGATGAGATTCAAAATAATGAAAAAGCATTGAATGCTGATGATATTCAAAATCTTATCAACAAAGATTTGTTCCCAGAAATTGTGGTGCATGATGATTTATCAAACATTGAGCGTGGACGTAGAAAAAAGAAGAAAGAAGAGCAAAAAGTTTATCCGTACACAAATTTATTCAAACCTAAGCCTCGCAAGAAAAAACGTCGTGAGCGTCCTGTTGTTGAACCGGCTATTGAGCACGGTGATGAAGATGATGTTAAGCCAGAGCCAATGGAGATTCCTGAGCCTCCAACACAAAAAGATCGTTTGAAAGAGCAGGGTAAAGAAGTTATTCGAGAGATTCTTTCTGAAATGTTAGTGTCTCTTGGTTCTAAGGGTGCACTTGATTATCCTCATCTTGAGGATAAGTTTGATGCTCGTGAACGATTAAATAATGCGTTTACCCAACAGTCCGGTAATGACGTCATCCTGCCTGTGGGCCAGAGCCACCTGGGCGTAGGCCTAAACTTGATTCAGGATCCAACTATAACTATTCCTTCTTCCCAAATGTTTATGCCGAGTGACGTTTTGCAGGGGCAAGATAACATAATTAATCAGTCTCAAAATCAAGAACAACAAAAAAATGAACGTGCAATAACATCAGAAAGTAGTGGACAAACAGGTGACGATGGCGATGATGATCCGGTTGGTATTTCCGAGTTTACCATTCAAAAAGCGGCATTCGCGGCTGAGAATAAATTTTATATTGCACCAAAAACGGGTACAGATGTTTCACTTTCAAAAGCACAAATCAATAGTGCTCGTACTGGCGTTGACTTGGTAACCATTGTTCCTGATGTGTTTTCACGTAACGGTCAACCACAAGACGATGCTGATCAGCATATCCTTAAAAATAAGCTTTTAGAAAACTTAGCGCTTGCTGGGAACGAAAAACTCCCTGTTGTAACAACGCAAGGCACTGATGACTTAAATGTGCACTATCTTATTAAAGATGACGGTTCACAAGTTCATAATCTTAAAGATGGCGTGACGATTAAAGATGCAAACGGTGTTACCATTAATCAAGAGGTTGTTGACCTTGCTGCATCGCACGATGCTATGAATCCATTTATTTTTGCTGCTGTTGCTGATGGTTCTACGTTGGTGCACAAGATTAAAAAAGCTTTAGATCAAGATAAAGTGACTATGTTTGGTAGAGATGCAGCTGACCTACTTGTTAATGGTACTCCTGCGCTTGATGGTACTAATAATGCAACGGTAATTTTAAATATTAATAAGTTTTTTGGAACGGTAACTACAGAGCAAACAAATTATTATGAATCACTTCGAAATATCTTAAGCCGGGTGATAAATATTCAAACGACTGCTGATAAAGTTACAAAAATTCTAGAATTGGTAAAAGGTGACTCTGATTTAATTTTGACTCACGTTGTTGCTCTTGTTGGTACTGCGACATTAAAAGATGTGAAAGATGCTTTCAATAATGATAATAGAGTAATTACCCAAGCTATCGACTCTGCCTCTCATTCGCAAATTATTACTAATGTAGGAACTAATGATGATGAAAAAACAGCAGCAGTTGCAGGGCTACAGGCAACAATCGGTATTACAATAAACAAAATTTTAGCAGAAACATTTGATGATACGGCAAACGATTTGGCTGATGCGGGTGCAGCAAAAACATGGGTTTCTCTGCAGTCAGATACAAGTGATGATGTGGGTGCAAATGTTGCAGTTGTTGACGGTAGTAACCGTGGAATCGCAATACTGCAAGATGATGGTACAAGCCTTGTTGTGCGCAATCCTGATAATGTGACAAATATTGGTACTAAGGCTCGCAAAGTTAACCTTGATGCGCGTCGTGATTCATTTGTCTTTTTTGATACTGCTGATGCTGCACAGCGTGGTATTTCATTCTTTCATCCGGGAACGCAAAATCCTATTACACGTGCGACTATTGGCGATGATGTAGTAATGCATTATGACCAACCGCTTGAACGCCTTTATCTTGGTTTTTCTGATATTACTCGCGGTGCTGATACCGGAAGCGTGAGTGACTATTCTGGTGGTGTATGTAGTGTGCTGATGGGGAGGAAAAATGCTACTTCGAACTCTTTTGAATTTTTTCCAGTTATCAGCAATGTGAGTGCAAAATTATTTACTGATGATTCGAAAAATCATGCAATTGGTTTTCATCAAGTAAAAAAATCTGATCCTGATGATGATATTGAATTACACGCACGTGTACACAATCTTAAAACTATGCACACGAGTACTGGTAAAAGTTATCTGATTGTTAACGGTGGCGTTGAGGAAGTTAATAATATTACTACTGTTAACACGCCGGTGTATGCATTTCCACTGATTTCTGATGATGCATTTCTCGAAGCCGTTGGTTTTGTTGCTGCTGCGGATGATCACGAAGCGTTGCTTGATGGTGATATTATTTCAAATGTGTTTGCTGATGTTAAGCGTGCTGTTGCTCATTTAACAGATGATATGCAAGCAAACAAGTTGGGAAGTAATGCAATCTTAGGTGCTCAAAAGATTTTGGATAATAATAACGCTGCGAAAATTGTGGAGGCATTAGTTGTAGAGATTATTAAAGCTTCAGGATCAGGAGATACGTCATTAGCATTGAATACTGTTGCCCAAGCTGTTGATACAGTTGCTCAAACCAAAGATTCAGCGATAGATGTTCAATCTTTGGTTGCTCTAGGTATAACAACAGGTGCTAAAGATGATATCCGTAAGCTTATGGATACTGCGAAAATGAGAGTCAGCGGGGTTGCTGATTTAGCCAAAGATGTATTAAAGCCAATAAAAGATGTCTTGAAAAAAATTATTGATGATCATAAGCCTACAGATACAGAAGCTGCCGGAGCTGCTGCTGCAATTGAAGCAGCTCTTGGCTATGCACTTGGTAGAAATTTTGACAGACTCAAAGGTCTCCTGAGTGATATAATTCGTGGCTACGTGCTAGAGGCAATACGCCATGTGAAAGACAATATTCTTGGAGAAGATGCGCGGAGTGCTGCTGAGGCGATATTGAATGATACTGAAAATGATAAGACGATTGATTTGATTGCAAGATCAATTATAGAAAATATTGGAAAGACGGATACTGCAAATATCGTTAAAGAGGTATTTACAGCGACTGGCTCTGGTAAAGTTACATTTACTTCAATAGTAAATGCGGCTAAGGCTGCTTCTAGTGCTACTCCTACAGCTCCTGTGCAAGATCAGGCTGCAGATGCGGCAGCTGAAGCTGAAAAAGTTGCTACAAACACAATTAATAATATTATTATAAATTCTTTTCAGATCGTTGTGGCTGATACGTTGAAGGGGCGTGCAACAAAATCTGTCCTAGATGTAAATGTTGATGGCAAAGCGGAAACTGGTGCGAAGGCTGCGCTTGAGGCAGGTATTGGTTTTGCTGTCGGAAGAATTTTTGCAGACCTTAAACTTGATGAATTTTCAAAAGCTCCACGAATCGACAACTTAACAACAAAGATAACGGGAACTGCAAGCACAGCGGTGACAGACATCACAATGCACGACTTTGCAGTGGTTGGGCGAGATCCACAGCTTCTTTCATTCGATAAACGTTTACCAATCCGTGACTTACAAGTGCATGGTGATACGGTGTATGCATCCGTTGCGGCAAAACGTTTAGAAACGCATACGCAAGAAGCAGGAATTTTTGCGAGCACCGCACTCTTTGATGAAAAAGGTAAAATCAGAAGTTGGACTCCATGGCAGCGTGTAATGGGTAGCCTTGATGGGGTGAAAGACTTTGACTTTGATGTGAACGCAAGTAACTTTTGGTACATTTCAACTGAGACAGGCGCAATTGGTGATGATGCTGATGCTGCAAACTTTAAGCGTGTTAATAGCAACGCGTTGGGGACGTGGTGACGTTAACCTGCATGCGCAAGATGCGTTACTGGCAGATGTCCTTGATGCAGCGTTTGAGGATGTTGGTGGAGTGCTCAATTTGGTAGCATTTGAAACTAATACGCAAGGATTTAGAGAGTCAAGGGCAAGCGAACCTGACGATGATAATGCATCGATCCGTCATCCGCAATTTTCTATGATGGTTGCAACAGGAAAAGGTAAAGTTGCGCTTATTGAAACAGGGCGTATGAAAATTGATAATAATGATGAATTTGTTTTCTCGCCAACGAAAGAATTTTCAACTACGGATGTAGAAAGCGATGGAGATCCAACCGTATTTGTTTTTGATTCACAAGATGATACCGGCCAAGTCCTTGGTGAGCTTGGTGATATTACAACCGTTGAGGTTTCACGCTTGCCGCTTAATGCAACAAATAAAACGCATGGCTTTATGTTTGTTGGTGGTACCAACGGTGTGGCTGTGTTGACGCAGACTGATGGTAATGGTTGGGATACAAATATTGGCAAAGGGCTTGATAGACTTCGTCCCGGTGTTGGAAGTAGTGATTTCCCTGCAGGTGCAAAATGGAAATTTTTACGAATTATGAAAAAAGTAACGAATGCAACAACCAATGTTGAGACTGCTGAAAATATTTTTACTAATGTTCGTAAAATTGTTTCAGATCAAAATAAATATGTGTATATCTTAACGGACACCGAACTCTGGCGAGTTGATATGACAGAGATGGTAACGCCTACATCAGGCACTCCTGAGCCTATTTTTACGGTTGCAAAAAATGATGCAACACGCACACAAGTGCGTATTAATGTCGCTGATGGTAGAAAGAATACAGGCTTGGTAAAAGTTGCAACAACGGCACAGGTAAATGTAAACGAATTCTTTGATATTATGGTGGTAAAACGTGATGCAAATGACGATATTTTACTTCTTGGCTCAGACAAAGGGCTTTTTGTGAATGCTTCTGGAAGCTTAAAAGATACGTTACAAGCACAAGACTTTGGTAGCATTGCTTGGAATGCAGTAACGTTTGGGCCAACCACTGCTCCAAGTATGTTAAGCCACATTCTTGATCTTGATTTTAAATCAACAACAAGTGGTGAGCGTTTAGTGCCAAATATGGCAGGAGATGTATTTACTGCAGAGGGTAATGTGCATGCACTGGCACTGCAAGAGTCTCCTGTGGGGAGTGGTGACGGAATTCTTGCGCAATATCGTTTTAATGTAACCGGCGGTGAAATTAAGCCATTCGAAGAAGTGTATGAAAGTAGCTCAGGTACGAAAACAGACTTCTTTTACAAAGTTGGTGATTTAGATGGTAAGATTGCAGACTTTGCATTCAATGGCCAACAAGATTTTGTGCCGCAAGCAAAGCATGTGGTGAATAGTTCGTCCGGTTTTGCTGAGCGTGTACCGGTGACACCAAGTCCTGACAAGTTTCTTGCAGACAATACTGGGAAATTTAATGAAATTGATTTGGGAGTTGATGTTCGTTTGCCACTGTTTTTAGGAAGTGTGGTGCATGATGATGCGTCTGGGGCACAATCTGTTTCTGGTGGCTTTGGTGTGAGAGTAAACGAGTAGATAAGTAATGAGTGCTCATGTTATTAAAACGTGAGCACTCATTACTATGTGGAAAGTTTTTAGTGCATTACAATTTGTTGAGTTCGGTATTAAATACATCAATGCTGATTCTCATTTCTTTTAAAATAGCCCTGAGTAAGGGACGGTTGATTTCTTCTCCTGGATGGTGGGGGATGGTTGTCTGCCGTCCGTCTTTGTGGCGATAGGTTATGTGGCTTCCTTTTTGGCTTACTTTTTCAAAACCAAGGTTAAAGGCTATTTTTTCTAAATCTTTTGCTTCTAGTATTCGTAATTTTTTCATAGATTGGTCTCCAGTTTTAATAAGTGTCCTTTGACAGGCTCAGGATGAGCGTAGTAAATAGAAGGGTTGTAATAAAATAAAGATAATAAAAATTAATGTGTTAATGCGTATACTTACTATTTCTTGAATAAGAACTTATAGTATTTCATAATCGCTCATCCTGAGCCTGTCGAAGGATTCCATCTTCCAAACCATTCAATCCAAACGCTTCACTTTCATTCATGAGATACTTAGACTGGAAAATAAAATTTGCTAAAAAAAGGAGTTAGTTGTGAAGAAAATATTATTTCTGCTTATTTTTGTTCTGCAAAGTTTCAATAGTGACGCAACGGTTAACCGAACAATTGATGGTGTTCAGTTTGATAAAACGGTTTTTGCTTCAGGCGACGATGACAATATGCCAGTTTTGTATTGTGGATCAAAAAGTGAAATTACCGATTCAATGCGTGCGCCATTTGCTTTAACGCGTATCACGCTTGATGAAAAAGAAGCGATTGCCCGAGGACTAGCAACTACAATGAATACGAGTGATGGTGGTGACATGACCGATGAGCAGGTAAGCCAAGGGCTTGCAATGCTGCGGGAATTTCGTGGGGGAGATGGAGATGGGGATGAAGATGACCACCCACTTTCTGGAAAAAGAATTACGAATTTAACATTGCTGAATAAAAAATTTCCTGTCGTTACAGCAGGTGATAGTTTGACGGTGCATGTAATGACTGATCCTGCAACAGGAAATGCTGAAAAAGTAATTTCTACAACAGAGATTAACGATGCTGGTGTAGGTGAAAACGCTGCAGCTATTGATAATCCAATTGTGAGTATTGCAGCATCAAGTAGTAATATTTTTGCATTGGTACCTGCGCAAGGGCATGCGTTTAATGAACGTGATGGTGTCAACCGTGGAGTTGCTTTGATTGAGTACAGTGCACAAAGTGGGGAAAATCCTGCAGAGCTTACGGTGAAAGATGCAAGTGATTTAAGTGCAACGGGAGTAGCGCGTGCGCGTAAGCTCGACTTAACCATTGCTGCCAATACCGTAGCGTTTGTTGACAATACGGTGAGTAATGCAATTGCCGGTGCACGCATTGGTAATGTTGCCGCAATGCATTGGGATGAAAACTTACAGCGTTTGTATATTGGTCTTTCTGATGTAAGTCGTGATGATAACAACAAAGAGGGAGGTGTCCTGAGTGTGGTTATGGGCTTTATTGATGCAAATGCAAATCGTGGAAATGGCGCATTGCGATTGCTACCGGTGGTCAACGGATTAAAGAAAGAATTATTTTTTGATGTTGCAACGCCAAATGTAAAAGATCGTGCGATTGGTTTTTATTATGACGGGACAACACCACGAGGTACATCTGGTGCTGTGCACAGTGGTTCAGACAATATTAGTGTCAGTATTCCACATATTAAAACGATGAACACAAGCACCGGGAGAAACTATCTCATTGTGAATAGCGTTATTGCATCAAACCCACAAATTATTGGTGCCAATATTTTTATCGACGCTGAAGACTGGATTTATGCATTACCATTAACATCAGAGGCTGTTGATGGTGCCCAAGAAGCCAAAGGGGTAATTGCAAAAGTTGATGCCGATGGTGTTGTGGCATTGAATGACAATGCATTTCAATTACCACAAGCATTTGGTGATATGCCAACGATTGCGCATGCTCCTGTGCAAGTTGGTGGTGGTAATCCAATTTCAGGTGCAAAAGTACGAGATGTTTTTGTTGTTGGTGATACTGTCTACGTCGGCCTTGTTGGTGATAAGAATCAAGAGCTGGGTATTTTTGCAAGTAGTGCAGTTTTTAATAAAGATGGTTTTATTGTTGGTTGGACGCCAGCAAAACGTGTGATGGGAAGTGCACAGGCTGTTGTTGGTGGTGGGCTTGATGCAAAAACTGGGAACTATTATTTCTTAAGTCAGCAGGGCGGAACAGATGCAAGCACTGCAACGCTTGTAAATACTGGGAAGATAACGGTATGGGGACAAAGCCAAGCATCGCTGAGTGGTGACGATGAAACAAAAAGTTTGAGCACCGTGCTTGAAGGTCTTGGTTCACAAGAAACTGGTGGTGTACACAAATTAGTAAGTTTTGATGAAAATACGCCGGGTTTTGAAGCTGGTAAGTTTTCTATGATGGCTGTTGCTGGTTTTGGCTCAATTGCCTTAATTCAAACGGGTGGTTTTGAGGGAGGTGATTTTAAACCGGTAACGCAATTTACTACGCAAGATGTTAGTGATGCTGATGGCAATGTAACGCTTAAAAATGTCTTCACGTTCTCAGGCCAAGCAATTCAAGACATTAGTCCAATAAGCTCTATTGCAATTGCTAAGGGTACAACAAACACAAAAGTGTATGTTGGAGGCTTTGGTGGTGTTGCAGTATTAGATCTTCCTATTGACTTGAATCGAGATAAGCTTGCGATGGCAACGACAACATTTTCTCGCTTTGCAGGAATTACGCAACCAACGTTTGCCGTAGGGACAGGAAATAATAATGTATTTGCATTGACTCGCGATGGTTTGAAGGTGAGTGATCTTGGCGGAACACCTGTTACTGATACGGCAGTTGCAAAACCATCAGATATGATTGTTGCAACAGGAAGTACAAATGCCCATGCACTTATTGCCGATGGAACAACGGTGCGCAGTACTAATGCTGCAGGTTCACCCTTGAATCTTTTTGGACAAGTAGTGCAGCTTCAGTATGTTTCGCAAGAGACTGGTGGCGTTGCATCAACGCCGGGAATGCTTTATGCATTTGTATTAGGGCCGCGAGTTGAAGAAGTTGAAGATATTTCTGAAAATGAAGAGCTTGATCCTGAAGCAGAAATTCCAATGAAAAAAATTCGTTCCGAAGAAGTGACGGTGCCGCAATTGTATAGAATCGCGGTTGATGCTTCAGGAGTTCTTTCATTAATGGATGAGTTTGATAATACTACTGATAAGTTGACGGGTGCGAAACCATTTTTACAGCTTGAAGAAGCACGCAGTAACTTCTTTACTGATGGGTCGGTTTTCTTTAATACACATCCAAAGAGCAAGGTGTTTTCAGATTTTGTTCGTTTAGCTACTTTTTCAAAAGACAATTCATTTGAAACTTTGCTTGCGGGGGATCAATTGTTTGATGATGTTGATGTATCTATTACTGATGATCTTGATCTGGAAGATGCTAGCTTTTATGTTGGTACCGTTTTGACTGACCCGGTTCTTGGTAAACGAATTATTGCCGGTGATTGGGGAATTCGAGTTAACGAATAATTATTTTCTGATATAGTGCTACATGATTGTAGCACTATATTTTTATTAAAAAAGTGAGGATGGAATGAGTCTTACATTGCCGGAAGTAAAAGCATCTTTTATTGTTGATGGGCAGGGGAATAAGAAGCAAGTAGTCCTTGATATTGAACAATATCATGAGCTTTTGGAAACGCTAGAAGATTACCATGATATTGCTGTTGCGGCTTTAGCTGTAAAAGAAAATGAACAGGCTGTTTCAATCGAGGAATTAGAGAAAGAAATATTACAAAAAAAACGCACAAAATCGTAATGTCTTCACCATATAAACTTATTATTCCAAAACGAGTACAAAAACAGTTAAAGTCTATTCCTGAAGATGATGCGTTGAAAATTTTAGAAAAATTAAAGCAGCTTGCTTCATGTTCATTAAGTTTGAATATCAAAAAGCTTGCTGGTTTTGTAAATTTGTATCGATTTCGTCATGGTAACTATCGTGTGGTTTATGAAATTCAAGATACAAAAATGATCATCTATGTTATAGCCTTAGGTCATCGCAAAGAAATATATCAAAAATTGAAAAAACTATTTTAAGACATGCTTCTTCGTATTTTTTTCTCAACCGTCATATTATCAGGATGTCTTCTTTTAGGTGCATTTTTTGCTGTTTTTGAAAGTAAAGAAATTGATCTTGTAACATTTCAGCAACAAGCAAAAACACAACCGTCAGTCATTCTTGATGATCAAGGTAATGAGCTTGCACGCTTTGCGCTTGATAAAAAAGAACCGATTACTA
This sequence comes from bacterium, assembly GCA_030432505.1. Taxonomy (GTDB): domain Bacteria; phylum Babelota; class Babeliae; order Babelales; family RVW-14; genus JAUIHA01. The sequence goes on from JAUIHA010000001.1 coordinate 16,776, forward strand.
TTGATCAAATCCCACCAGTTGTTATTAAGGCATTTGTTGCAGCTGAAGATCATAGTTTTTTTAGTCATTATGGTGTTTCACTCAAGGGTATTGCACGTTCAATGCTCGTAAATTTGTATTACCAAAAAAAGGTACAAGGTGCGAGCACCATTACGCAGCAGGTGGCACGCCTAATGTTTTTAACGCATGAGCGGACATGGCGACGAAAACTTCATGAGGTTGTTATTGCTTTGCAGCTTGAACGGCAATTGAGTAAAGAACAAATTTTAGAATTATATCTCAACAATATTTATTTTGGCCGTGGGATTTACGGCGTAGAGGCTGCATGTAATCGTTTTTGGGGTAAATCAGTGGACCAAGTGACCGTTGACGAAGCAGCAATGCTTGCAGCGGTTGCAAAATCTGCACGTTTTTATTCACCACTCAATGCACCGCGTACTGCAAAGCACCGTCGTAATGTTGTGCTGCACTGTATGAAGTTGTTGCATTTTATTTCGGACGATGAGTATCGCCAGGCAAAAGGGCGTGATCTTGAAATAAAAGACTTTATTCCAGGGAATAAGATTCGTTTGTACATTCAAGAATGGATTCGAAGTTGGGCAGAGAAAAAATGGGGCCGTGAAGCACTGTATCATCAAGGGCTGAGAATAAAGACAAGCATTAATGCAGATATTCAAGAAAAGGCTGAAAAAGCATTTACTGATCACATGCTGAAAAACCGAGAAAAATTGGGTGATGGTGTGAATGGCGGCATGGTGGTGCTTGATGTGCCAACAGGTAAGGTGAGAAGTTTAATTGGTGGTTTTGATTATCAAGAGTCGCAGTTTAATCGTGTTTTTCAAGCTTCTCGACCTTTGGCTTCATCATTCAAACCGCTTCTGTATGCGTGTGCTTTTGAGGCTGGACTAACTGCTGATATGGTGATGAAGGACGAGCCGTTTGCGTTTGAGCAGGGGGATGGTACATTATGGAAGCCAAGGAATTGGTATAGGGATTTTGATGGGGACATGACGTTGGCCCGTGCGTTGGCGATTTCAAACAATATCATTACCATTAAGCTTCTTCTTAAGATTGGCATGGAACCAGTAGCAAAAAAAGTTAAACTGTTTGGTTTAACGGATGAGTTTAAGCCGTATCCATCATCAGCCATTGGAACTATTCAAGCAAATGTCATGGAAAATGCCGCAGCATTTAATGTATTTGCTAATGATGGTGTGTACGTTAAACCGTACATGATTGAATGGGTTAAAGACAAATGGGGAAAACGTATTTGGTCGTGCCAGCCTGAAAAGCGACGAGTTCTTGATAGCAAGCTCAATAGCAAGATGGTAAAAATTCTGACTTATCGAATGAAGCTTGCTAAAAAGAGAAACAGAAGTGGCAAGTGGTTTGATGCGCAGGCAATAGGAAAAACAGGTTCATCAAATGAGGCAGCATCAACATGGTTTGTTGGTGCAACACCAGAGCTTAGCTCTGCAATTTATGTTGGGCGGGATAATAATACACCGATGGGTCGTTATATTTTTGGAAGTACAACGGCACTACCAATTTGGGTAGAGTTTGCAAAATCCCTTAAGTATAAGAAAAAAGATTTTTATTATGATCCATCACTGCGTGAGGTAGTGATTGATTGGTGGACGGGACAAAGGAAAGAGTATGATAATGGGAAGGATACGATTACGATTCTAGAGTAAAGGGCCTTCATGAAAAAATGTGTCACTTTAATAATGATATGTGCTACGATCGGTGTAGTTTCTGGTGTCATTAGTTATCAAACGATAAGAAAAAAAATGAATAAAGAAGTGTGTCTTAACGTTTTTGTTCATGGGACGCATCTTGTTGGTTCTGGGATAGAAGGGCTAAAATCTAAAGCTACAACTCCTCTTGCGAAACAAGGTTACAAAGCTTTGTATTCAATGTTTTGCAATACCGCATTTTTACATAGAAATCGTTTAGTAACAGATCGAGGTCTACATTCCTTTAAAGTTGTACAGAAAAGCTGGAAAGATAAATCTGTTGCACCAATTATTCTTGATTTAGTCGATAAGGTGCATCAGGAATATTCCGTAGATACAACGCCACAGCGTTATTATACCTTTGGTTGGAATGGGCAACTTGATCAAACAGAGCGAAGAGTGGAGGCTGTTCGTTTATATAATGAGTTGGCTATGGAAGTTGATAAACTCAAAGAGCAGGGGTATAAGCCAAAAATTCGCTTGCTTGGTTATAGCCATGGAGGCAATGTTAGTCTTAATCTTGCTGCAATTCACTATGCCCTTAATGGTGTAGCGTTTAAAGATAGGCATTTTACTGAATCTATTGCGAGTGTCTGGGATATTTTTAGTGAAGATATTTTACAAAAACGTGCTGAAAAAGAAGTATGTATCGCATATCATAAACCGCTCAAGTCGATCGATCTTATTGATGAATTAATTTTGTATGCAACGCCAGTTCAAACAGAGACTGAGTGCTTTGCCTTTACCGATTACTTCAAAAAAGTAACGATGTTTTATTCCGAAAACGACATGGTGCAAGTTGCTGATGTGTTGTCAACGAAGTCTCGTGTGAGTAGAAGAACACTGGAAAAAAGGCGTTGTCGCAAAATACAAAATTCGCTGCCAAACCCGGTGAACGTTAAGCTGATGATTCAGCGAAATCAGTCATTTCCTAAGAATCTTCCCGTTAACTTGAAAGCGGCAATGCGTGGAGGGGCGCCGCTGACAATGCATCCATATGATCCAGCGCATGCGGATTTTTGGTGTGTTGTCTGGGATAAAAAGGGCGTTTTTTACGATCCAGTGCCACTTGTAGTCTTTACTCCAATCATTCTTTCCATGCTCAAGGGCGTTCATAGAAATGTTGATTTACGCATTTTTGAGAAAAATGGTGATGCTTATTTTGCTCTTGAGCAGCATACTACGCGAGATTTGGTAGTTCGAAAAAAACTAGAAATGTCATTCATTCAGGGTTTAAAAGAGTCATTATTGCAGGAAAAAGAGGCTCTTTTGCAATTATAGCTGATAATGTTAGCATAATTTGATACTTGCGGACCTTTTCTTTTGGTGGGACTATGAAGCACATATTATCTTTCAGCCTTCTTTTTACTCTAATTTCTTATAGTAATCTTTTCGCTCAGCCAGAAAGACAGAAGCCAGTTGCTGTAAAGCAAGATGTCTGGTTAACGGTTTTTGTTCACGGGACATATAAGCCGCAACTTGGTCTTTTGGGAATGGGTTCTATTGTCAAAGACTCTTTAGATGGTACATGGTATAAAACAATTTTAGGCTTTCTTCGTGATTATAACTATTTTTATAGTGATTGCTTTATGTCTAAAGAAGGGCTTATTCCAGAAGAAATTCTCAGAAAAAATGAGCAAAAGAATAAAACGCCACTTGATATTATTAGTGGCTATAAAACGTTTCTTACTGCTACGGGTGAAAAATTTGAAAACCATCTTTGTTATACCTATGGTTGGAGTGGGCTCATAGGGCAGACGGAAAGAAGAATTGCTGCACTGAGGCTTTATAATGAGTTATGTGAAGAAGTTTTAGCCCTTCAAAAGAAAAACTATAATGTTAGGCTGCGCATCATTGCGCATAGTCATGGTGGAAATGTTGTTGCCAACTTGGCTGCATTACATTTTCTAATTGAAGAAAAAAAGTGTGAATCGTATTACATGCGCCAGGCAATTAATCAGATGGCTTTTTTGCTTGGAGGGAAAGGGCTTGCCAATAAAAAGGTTGGAGAGAATGCTAAATTTTATCAAAATCCTCAGTATAAACTGTCTCATATTGATGAGTTAGTTTTATATGCAACTCCAATACAATCAGAGACAGAATGCTTATTCTTGTCTGGCTTCTTTAAAAATATGTATAATTTTTATTCACGTAATGATTTGGTACAAGTGTTTGATAGAAGTTCAACTATTTCACTAGAATCACGCAGAAAAATTAAGCGCAAGCTCTATCCTGAGGCAAAGAATAGTGGGGTAAACCTTTACCAATTAAATTGTATTGTTGAACGTGATA
>JAUIHA010000117.1 GCA_030432505.1 bacterium
AGAATGGTTCATTTATTGATTCGTTTGATATACAAAAACAACAAACAATACCTAAGCGTATTTTAGAATTCATGAGTACTTAACAAAAAAGGCGGGTGATATAAAATATCACCCGCCTTTTTATTTTCTAGTAAATATCTATTAAAAATGTTCATCTTCTTCATCATCAGGCAATATAAAGTATCGAGTTTGACCCCAACTGTACTGCCCATCGTCTACCTCTTCAGTCAATAGTCTTTGAAGCTCCTTGTATGATACATAAACATGTTTTCTGTAACCGGCCACACTGTTTCTTTTTTTTCGGTAGCGCAATGCATGCAAAAGTTTCACAACACTCAAACGACTAACACCAGCCCACAAGTCCTTAAGCACCCCTGCTTGCATAGGCGCTAGCAAACACACCATCATAATGACAAGACATGCTAAAATTTTTTTCATCTTATTCTCCAGAAACTTCTGAATATTAATTCTTATAGAAAAAATTATACCAAAATTTTCAAATAAATCTGTTTTTTAGCTAAACTTACGCGATATTTTTCTTTTTAAAAGAATCTGATGCAAATCTTGATTTAAGACAATCTTGCATTAGATTGTAATAAAAAAAGTTCAAAAATTAACGGATTCAAAAATTATGAATTATATTGATTTATCTCGAACGATAACGCCAGATCTACCTAAATGGCCATCTGACCCCTTCAAGCTAACACCCATTGTAAAGTACGGTTTTGTTGTAGATGAAATTATTGAATCATCTATGCATGTTGGAACACACATTGACGCTCCCTCGCATATGATTGATGGCGGCAAATCTCTTGCACAATATCCACCAGAAAGGTTTATTGGCCCAGGAAAACTCCTTGATGCACGAGGTAAAGATGTTATTGATACCGATATCCTTGAAGGTGTTGATATCCAAACCGGTGATATCGTGTTTATCATTACCGGATGTGACAACAAATTTGGTACCCCCGAGTATTTTGAAAAATACCCTATTTTCACCGAATCTTTTGGCAAAAAGTTGGTTCAAAAAAAAGTAAAAATTGTAGGTATTGATTCTCCTACTCCTGATAATGAGCCATTCCCAGTCCATCAAATTCTTTTAGGTGGCGATGTTTTAATTATCGAAATGATGACAAATTTAGACAAACTCCTTGGGATTCCAAAATTTGATGTCATCGCCCTACCACCTAAGTTTGACACGGCTGGGTCGTTTATTCGAGTAATCGCAAGCTCCCCGTAGAGCCTTAGGCTACCCTAAAAAACAGCTATTTATTTTATTTTTGGCGTTTTCTGGCATACTGAAGGTATGAAAAAGCCTAAAAAATCAAAGAAAAAAACTTATTATCACGAGCCCAAACCGAAGAAAAAGAAGGCCCTTGGGCAGCACTTCTTGCGCAAGCACTCAACCGTTGATAACATGATTCATAAAGTTACCGTGAATCCTGAAACTTCAATTCTTGAAATCGGTTGTGGTGACGGTTTTTTGTCTCAGGCTATTCTCCATCAAACACAGTGTAAACAACTGGTATGTTTTGAAATTGATGAGGAGTGGATTGAAGTTGTTCGCAACAAAATTAAAGATCCACGCCTGAATATCATTCATGAAAACATTCTTGATGTTAATTTTGACGCTCTAGAAGAGCATAAGCCATGGGTAATTCTTGCTAATCTTCCGTATCAAATCACGTTCCCAATTTTTTTCCTTTTTCAGAAAAATCGCCATCTTTTTCAAGAAGGTGTTGTAATGATACAAGAAGAAGTAGCACAAAAAATTGTTGCTAAGCGTGGTAAAGGCTATAGCAAAACTAGTTTATTCTTGCAGCATTATTTTGATTTTGAGCTTATGGAAAAAATTGAACCTGGTGCATTTTCACCACCGCCAAAAGTTTTTTCTAGACTTCTCTACTTCAAGCCAAAACAAGACGTTGTTGAAATTCCTCGAGAAGAAGAATTCTGGGGATTCCTTAAACTTTGTTTTAGATTTCCACGTAGAACACTACGCAACAACTTAAAATCAACGCACTATGACCCTGAGCAGTTTTCTAATGAACTGCTTGAAAAACGCGCTCAACAACTTTCATTTGATGAACTTCTTGATGTCTGGAAATATATTATTAGTCTCTAGCGCTTATTCCCAATTTCGCATTGTCTTTGAGCCATGCAATGGTATTATTGTGAACGATTTTTAAGCCAACAGATTCATATTCAAGCATTTTTGTTGGACGTGAAACCCAATTCACTACATCATCTTTTCGATAAAGATACCCAAAATCTGCTGCTGATAGATATTTGTATAAATCATTTGGATTTACAGACAATACCGCATACGATGATGTTGGAATTTTTGCATGCTTCAAATCTTTTACAAAAAGCTTTTTATCTTGGGATAAAATTAATAAAAAACTTTTTTTGTCTTTCTGATATTCAGAAATGAAGTGCTCTATCGTTTCTGTTACGCATTGCCATGGCTTATACGAACCACTATAACAAAATACTCGTACATCTTGTGGTATACCAAGCTCAGAACGCATTTCTTGTTTCAATGTTGTTACATATGCAGGCTTTACCATTGTTGGAATATCATGTTGTGCGATGGTTATTTTATCTGCTTGTGCATTAAAATGCTCTGAGAGGTACTCTTTAAGAGCAGGACTTACGGATTCAATGAAAACATCAACATCTTTATATCTCTTTGTATTAAAAACCTCCTGCTCAACCTGTTGCAGTTTTTTGTACACGTAGTGATACAAGATCCTTTTTTCCCCAAGTTTTTTTTCTAAAAAGGTATATCTATACTCTTCTGCAGCAAGCCCACGTGCTTGTATTGTGAGCTTGATTGGATTTTCTTGTTTGCCCCTAATTGCAGATAATGCTTGAATTGCAACATAACCAGCCAAAGGACCACGAGCAATTACTTCGTCAAAAAATGTATCTTTAAATAATTTTTTAAGATATATGGCACCAAATTTTAAACTTAATTTATTTAAAAATGGAAACCGTTGATACATCACAAGATGAAGGCGATCATGAGTAGGAACACAACGTTTAACAACAGAGTCACTTGGTTTATAACGCTCAAATGAAACCAGCGTTATTTGTAAATGTTGATCTTTTTCAAGGCGATCAAGAAGAGGGCTGAGAACCTGACTTTGAAAAACAGAGTTTTGTATTCCATCATACAATACAACAATACTATGCTTACTCCCCTTCATGTACATAATCTTCTCCTTCTCAAAAGACTTTGTTTCTTCTACCATGTAGAGTAACCCAGATTTTTTAAGTTTCAAAACGGTAGTCAGCGAGAAAAAAATGATGAAATACATTCGAACGTTTGAAGAAGTAACAATACAAGATTTACCACTCGTTGGTGGTAAAAATGCCTCACTTGGAGAAATGATTCAACACCTCTGCCCTCAAGGAATCAATATACCTACTGGTTTCGCAACAACAGCAGATGCTTTCCGTAAGCATCTTAATGATAATAATTTAGTAGAACCAATCACAAAGCTGCTTAACACTATTGATAAAAGTGACCTACAAGCATTCGCAAAAATAGGCAAAGAAATTCGCTCCCTTATTTATCAAGCAACTCTACCAAGCGAAATAGAACAAGAAATCATTCAAGCATATAAAAATTTGGGAAAACGTTATGAAGATAACTGTGATGTTGCTGTTCGTTCATCAGCAACCGCAGAAGATTTACCTGAGGCGTCATTTGCTGGACAACAAGAAACATTTTTGAATGTTC
>JAUIHA010000118.1 GCA_030432505.1 bacterium
GGCGGAAAATAGCAGGGCCTTGATCGGTAGGGTAAGAGCGAGTGCCTTCAAAAACACCCATCCCATAGTGCAAAGTGTGGGTGCATACATGGGTTTTGGCTTCGCGCCAAGGAATCATTTCTCCATTCAACCAAATCACACCATCTCTGTCAGCCATATTCATGACAAATCTCCTTATCGAAAAAATTCGCTATAAAAGTCATGGTATGTGCTGGTGCAGAAGCTGTAAAGAGGGGGTGTACAAGCATCAATCATAGCCAGTCGACAATGTTGTGAAGGGCCTTGGCTGGTAATGCATGATGGTGTTTGAATGCAAGCTGCATTCCTTGAGGTAGGAATGCAGGTCTATGGTTTATTCGTCTGTGGACCACTCTTTTAAATGGTCGAAGAAATGACTTGCGAGAATCGATTCTTGATTGCGTGGAATAATAAAGCCTTTTTTATCCAGAAGATTCTCGATGATTAAGGCTTCAATTTGCAATGATAAAAGCAGATAAATATCTGGTTGTTCATCAAGCAATGTTACCAATGCACGAACATGGGCGGCGCGCTCCTGGATCTCTTGGTCAGTTAAGTACCGAACTTGGTCAGTAGTGCTGTCCTTGACTGTGAGATAATTGTGAATGAGCTCATCAAAAAATAACTCAGGGTTCACAGTTATTTCCTGGATTCCATATCTCGCTGCAAAAGGGCGAGGGGTTCGCAAAGGCCCAAATCGAGCGTGAGCCAAACTATCAAAACTTGAGAATCGTTTTATACAAATACACTCAAATGTTCCAAAATCAAAGGAGAGCAAGGTTTTGAATTGTTCTTTGAAGTTGGGATATTGTAGCAAAAATTCATGCAAAGCCTTGATAGCTTCAAAGTCGACGGCCTGGTGGCGATACCCTTTTATATTCAATAAGCGCGAGCTTTTGCAAACGGTTTTTAAATCAAAGTCTGGCAAGGCATCAGAAGTTTTATCATCAGCAAAAAACCGAGACACATGGTTCGACAGTTTTCGGCTCAGATATTGTAACCCTTCGCGATGGATAGCCATATTGACACGAAAGAGCGCCCGATCTGATAATTGATGAAAGAGTGGCTTATCTGGGTGATATAGCATCTCGGTCAAGATAGTATTGACATCAACCGTAAACTGTTCAAATTGAATTTTCAGCAAAATGAACTTGGTTTTGATTTGATAGCGGTTGCTTCCAAACCAATCAAGATCTTCTTGGAGCGGCTTCTTTTTTGTGTTACCGATTTCCCAGTCTTGGCGGTACTCTCTGTATTCTTCTTGGATCCTTTGGATGAGTGGTTTTGCCAGGTTGTGTGTCTCAAGCCAGGTGATTGCATCCGTGGCTTTTTGTTGTTTGCTTTTCTTTTCCTCTTGGCTGAACAAAAAGTCAGGAGTGAGCAATGCAGCCATGAACAATAGCATGGTGATTTTTTTCATGTCAGTGTCCTTTCAGAACAATCCATCAAAAAGTGTTTTAACAAATAATCGTATGGTGATCATAAAATGCATACCATACGAGAGTGGGTGTACAACATCTTGCACCTGGGCGATGTCGCTTCAGATACTATGAATGAAACCCCTGAAATTTGGGCGATAATACATTAGATTTTCTAGGTGTGCAAATAACGCAAAGACCAGAAAGAACCATTCTGCACGTCAGCTGTATTGTTGGAAAAACGTAGGTCAGTATCGAGCGCTAGCGAGGTGCTGACGTTGCTATGATTTCAGTGTAAGACTGAATCCTTAACGTTGGCCCTTTGCTTTGCTCAAGTCCGACCTACCTATGAGCAGGTTATCGACTGGGAAAGTGGTGGTTAAAACCATTACTTTGAATCAGCTTCAAGCCAATAGAGTATGTATGGCATCCGTGTGGGAAAAGACTTATACACATTATTTTATTTTGATTTGTAAATGAAAGACTGGTGTTTTCATTGAGGCTTTATGTTTTTTACATTTTGCTCAACTTGAAAAGACAAGAATATTAATGGGGTTCTTGGTTCTTCAATATACCAAGAGTACTTTCTTTAAAAGAGACGTATACTCTTTTTTGCTGAAATTCTTCTCCCAAATGCTCAGCATATTTTTTTACTAAAGCACGCCACTCTTCATCAGTTCCCTTAAAATATCTAGGATTTCTTTCTCCTGATATGATTATAACTGGTTCATAAAGAGGTGTTTTGCCATGTTTGTAAGGAATTGTTGCCTTGCTGATTCTGGCTGGAAAAATAACATTAAATTTTTCATTTAGCGCCATCAATAGCCGAGTGACTTGATTCTTTTTTATTTCTAATACTATAGTCTCCTTCAGATACTTTAAAAGACTTGTAGAATTATTGTATTTAACATTATAGCCTGGAAAAACACCGAGAGTGATTTCAAAATATGTGGTTTTGAACTCAGAATACTTTGATGTTGATATCATGCAAAAACCTTTCAAAAGAATTTCTCATAATTAATGCAAAACAAAAATACAACAACTTTGGGGGTGTTGTGTTTAAAAAGTTTTTATTCACGCTACTTTTTTTTTGAGAAACAAAAAGACGGTTTGTGCCCATAAGAAATATTACATGGCTTATTTAAAAATTTTACTTCACCATGCATATACTATAATTCAGACATGTGTTGATTGTACTGCCGATGGCTTATCACGGAACCCAACAATTAGAATCCAAAAAAAGCGATGAATAGCGTTTACAGTAACCAAAAAAAGTTTTTTATTGCCTGATTTAAAGTACTGGTTCTCTGCAACACGAGTAGCATACGTTGAAACTCATGCCTTACTATTTGAAATTCTCTTTAAGTTTAACTGTTTTAAGATCTCATCATACTGATCAGCAAATGCATTTGTCTCAGCTTTGTTAAAGCTTCTCAAGCTCTCAATGCGATCTGCAATTCGTGATCGGAGTATACTTCTCCGTGAAACGAGTCCCATGAACATCACAGAGCAAGACAAATAAATGACTAGCCCGAAAAAGACGTTCGCTAAAAGTAAATAGTCCATAAATCCACCTATTCAAAATAGGGTAAATGACTTGATATTCATCAACAGACTAATAGTTGACTACGTGTCGGTACTATAGAATTAAATACAGGCTTATCTGAATATAATCATGGAGCTTATCAAACTCAACAGTAGTTGTGTATGGCTTGCTTAATTAGCGGCCTGTAATTCTAAAAGCGACTACGTTAAAAACGACTAGTGAAAACAATGCGACTCTACCAAATATCTCACCACTTTTGTATATACGGGAAGTCTTAATTTTAGCTAGGACACAAACGCGAAGTTTGTGCCCATTGCCGATATTTTCAGGAAAGAAGCTGGCAGAATCTTTCGGAATATCGCAAATGTTTTGAAAACTAGTAATCACTGGTGATGAATAGGTTCGTTTTTCTCCTCCTTAACAGATTCATTCAGGCTTATTTCATAAATACGTACAATGTTGCCATGACGTAGTAAAATCCGTTGTGAGTCAGGAGAAACTGAGTACTTATGACTGCCTAAGACGCCTTGTTCAAAACTTTGGATAATTTTCCCACTTGAGTAGTCATATATTGCAACACCATTTTTACCTTTCGGGATAATAGCCCAAGGCTTGTTTTCTACGAAAGAAGAGATGGCGGGCGGCGAATCAGACCCGTAGTACACATTAACATAACAACTAATAGCTCTACCTGTGTCAATTTCTCGTATGACACTTTTAAAGCCAGATGACGATAATATAAATTTTTCGT
>JAUIHA010000119.1 GCA_030432505.1 bacterium
CCTTCATAAAGTTAATGGTAAACACCGCCTTTGGTACATTGACCACGCGACGATTTTGGTTTTCATCAAAAAAGAGTGGCTCATACCCTGAAATTTTTTGCAGCGAATGTATTTTCCAGTCAGAGATAAAAATATCATCATCAATTTTAAATGATAAAGCATTAACATTATCATCAAAGTACAGTTCTTCTGCAGAGACCGTATCATTTTTTAGTATGATAGAAAGACGATGATCTTCTAAAGGAAATTTATGAAATGAAACATTAGTTTTCACTTCAAATTTCACATTGTATTTAACAAACATTCTATCGCCATAACGACGAATTTTTGGTGATGATTTTTCAAGCATTTTTGCATCTTCAATGCTAAATTGCTCAATGGTTTTTAACATCAACTCATTTTTGTTGTATTCAAACCAAATAATAGCATCGACGATCGTTATATTTTTAATTAAATCTAATTTGGGAAAATTGTTAATAAAAAAACCGGCACGAACAAGTGCAGAAAAATCTCGATACTCCTTGCGCATCTTCGCAGAAATTGTTTTAACTTCAGGAATAGGATCATCCGTACGATACGAAGACAATGAGTACGTAAACAGCCCCAAAATATAGAAAAATAAAAAAACAAAAAATATAACTTTTGCTTTCGCTTCAAAAATATTAAACGAAATTTTTAAGCGATTTATCATGGAACGCCCCATCTTTGTATAACATCCAGCGACGGTCAACTCCAGGATTCACCCATACCGCCGACGACAGCGAACGATCTTTGCCATTAAAACTAATTGGCAACCCTTTGAAATTAACATCTCTTTGAGATTCAAGTTTTTCAACAAGTGCACGTGGTGTTATATCATTCTCAATATTCTGCATACACCATTCTAACAATGCCATGGTGACAAAGGCCTCGAAGTAAAATGGTGAATCTGCACGATATGTTAAAAAGTTTTTCATAATCTTTTGATACTCACGCACAATTGGCAAATCTTGTTCCTGCTTCACATTTGGAACAACAGACGTAACAATGAGGTCGATACCAAGCGCAGTCTTAAGAATTTTTTGTACGGAATTTAAATCAGAAATACCCAAAAAGAGACCATGTAATCTTTTATCCATTGCATAGCGAATAAACGTATACGCTGGTCGAGGTTTGGCTAAACAAAAAACAGCATTGGGTGAACTTTCGGTAATCTTATTCAAGGCCTTTTCTATTTCAACCGTCCCTTGTGGATATGATGCCAACGAGACAATTTCAACATCATATTTTTTCAAAACTTCTTTGCATGCTTTGAGTGCAGACTCACCCCACCTACTTGCCTCATATAAAATAGCAACGTCAGTTTTATGCCGTTTTTTAATAGCATATGCAGCTAGAGCCTCAAGCTCTTTGTTAAGCGGTGGACGGAAGTAAACAACATTTTTATAACGTTTAGCACGAAGCTCAGGAAGGCCATCGATTGGAAACAGTAACGTTATGTCTCCACGCTTAAGCTCTTGCTCAAGCGACATGAAAAGCTCTGTTCCAACAAACCCAATAAATAGTTTATTGTCTTTAATCATTGCTCGAATAGCATCAACACCCTGGAGACTATCGTAATTATTATTTTTCTCATGCTTAATAACAAATTTTTTATCGGAATGAAGAAAATGTTTATAACCTCTCAGGTAACTTCCAATACCATCAAGCATTTTTCGAGAAACAATTTTATTATCTCCATTAAGAGGAAAAGAGGTCAGAACAGATAAAACTTTTTGTTTTACTTTCTTTTTCTTCTCAATTTTTCTTTTAATCGGCGGGCCAAGCTTACTCTGCTGAGTATCCTTCATCTTCCGACGAACACGGCGGCTTCCAGTAGATCTTTTATTATGCTGCCACCAATCCCTAACACGTGTGTAACGACCACGAACATAATTTCTTACTCGTTTTACAAATTCAGTAGAACGTCTTCTTATGGGATCAATTGTGATAAACATCTCAGGAACACTGCCAGAGAGTGGACTCCCTTGAACAGGAGCCTCCGGTAACAAACAAAATAAAAATAAAAAAAGAATCACTTTTTTGAACATAAGTGACCACCCACGCTACATTTTCAGACCCTTTATCGCTATTGGTTTACTGTGCCATCTCAGCTCACAGCAAGTCAACGGTGTAATAAAAATCACGGGGAAAAGGGTCTTTTGTCTGTGAAGTTGACTATTTTACGATATGAACTAGAATAAATTCCCTCAACGAAAACTAAACTCACACCAGGAAAACAATGAAAAAAACTATTTTTGCAATCATCATCTTTATCACTTTCCTCCAAAAATCTACTTTCACCCGTATACCCATAAGAGGACCCCAGATGGATGAAGTTTTAGGCAACTATAGTGAAGACTTCGTAGAGGAAATAGAAGGAGAAGAGGATACGCCATACTCCGAAGAGGGAGAAGAATTTTGCATCTTATGTGAAAATAACAGAATTGAAGATCTTCAACGCTTCATTCAAGAACATTCGAACCAATTTATATTTTATACAAGAAGGTCTGATGGTCTGACCGCTCTAGAACTTGCTTGTACTAAAAATAATATTGAAGTCATCAAAATACTAACTCCTATGATTAAAGCTGATGCTACAGAAGACAGCGAACAGATGCTTGAATCAGCTCTCGAATACGCCAAAGAGCATAATCTCCTGGAAATTGAACAGTACTTAAAAACACAGACTGGAAACAATGAATAAACCAAAATTAGTTACCTTTTTCTTAGGAATAGGAGTTGATCCCTTGGAAAAAGACGAAGACGATAAATCAGCTCTCAACTGGGCCAAAGCACAAGAACATGATAATATTATTGAACTTATTCAAAGTTATTTAGCACGCAAGAAAATAGATTACAAAAAAACGAGTGTTCTTTAATTTTTTTTTAGAACTTCAAATTAGAATTATGATTCCGCTAGACTAAGGCACAAAAAAAATATTAGTGGAATTTAACGTTTTGAGGTTATCATGCGGGGAAATAATTTTTTATCATTTTTCACACCCTGCCATAAGCTTTTAGCTTTGCTTGGTTTTCTGTTTTTTTCACCATGTCGTGCAAAACAAAAAATTCAACCCAAACAAGCTACTCCTACACAAACAGCTCCTGCCAAAAAGGTCAAACCTAAGCCCGCACCTGCTGTTGTAAAAAAAGCTCCAACAAAAACTGACCCTAATCTTAAAACAATCGTAACAAAAAAAGTTGGTAATAGAGAGCAAATTCCTGTTTCTGCAACACTCCCACTTGAAGGACCTGGCTCAATTGTTGGTAAGCAGCTATTTCAAGGAATGAATCTCTTTTTCAAAAAAATAGCTATTGAAGGCAAAAAGTCGCCTTATTCAATACGTCTAACAACACTTGATGATAAACTTAATATTGAACAAGCAAAAAAAAATATTGCAAAATTAATTAAAAAATCACCAATCATGTTAAGCATGTTTGGCACAGACACACTCTACTCACAACTTGCAATGATCAAACAGAAACAAATGCTCGCCCTTTTTCCTGTTAACGGTATTCCAAATCTTAGAAAAGCTGAGTATAACAATATGATTTATCTAAGAAGTGACCATGCTAAAGAACTGCGCGCACTTGTTGACTATACCGTTAACGTTTTGAATAAAAAGAAAATCGCTATTTTTTATGA
>JAUIHA010000120.1 GCA_030432505.1 bacterium
GGAATCCGATAAAAAATCTAGAGGGATCATTAATAGCATGTTCTCTCTTATACGCAATTATCAAACAAACTTGAATGATTAAACCAATATTAAATGTTAGGACTACTTCATGCAGAAAACATTATCTTTTCTTTTTGCTTTCTTTTTAGTATCACTCTTTCCAGCACAAAGCCATGGAACATCACCAAGCCTTAATTTTAACGAAACAATGCCGCAAATTATCAGTCTCTCCCATTCTATACCAGACTCGAATCCCCAAAACCTCCAAGCTCTTCGTGTAATGCTTTGTACACTTCTTAACACTTCTTTTGAATTATTCGAAGCAACACTAGATACCACACAAGAAATTGTAGCGATAAATGAACTTATGAATCTTCGCTCTCATTATCAAAACCCCAGCACAATGAATAGACAAATGCTATCAACTATTATGGATAATTATGCTAACCTTTATAATCTCGTTATAGCGGTGCAAAGTAAAGTAGAAGAAATATTAACATCTGTACAAAGAATTTATGACAAAGAGAGTAACGGTTACTATCAAGGCCCACGCAAACATTGCACTACATAAATATTGGGGGAAGCGTGATGAAACACTCATGCTTCCAACTAAAAATAGTTTTTCACTCACACTCGATGCTCTACGCACCGAAACATCCATAACATTAAGCAGTACTCACCACGACATCATCACCTTTGATTGGCAGGAAACCACACAAAAATCCCCTGAAAAAATTATCAATTTTTTAAACAAATTTCGCAAACTCTACAACATCAATCAGTATTTTTCAATCAATACCAAAAATCTTTTTCCAACTGCTGCTGGTCTTGCAAGTAGTTCAAGTGGCTATGCGGCGCTTGCCCTTGGGCTGAGCAAACTTTGTAATCTTAATTTATCTAAAAAAGAACTATCACAACTGGCACGCCTTGGCTCTGGTTCGGCAAGCAGATCTGTGTATGGTGGTTTTGTGCAATGGTACAAGGGTGAAAAAGATGATGGCTCAGATTGTTTTGCGGAACAATTATTTCCAGAAAATCACTGGCCAGAGTTGAGTATGATCATTGTCATTCTTGATGATCAGGCAAAAAAAATAAGCTCACGCGTTGGCATGCAACAAACCATTAAAACTGGTTCTCACTACCAAACGTGGCTTCAAGAATCTGAAAGAAACTTGCCGCTTCTCGTACAAGCAATACGAGAAAAAGACATTGTAAAACTTGGCACCCTTGTAGAACAAGACTGGTACGGCATGTACCAAAGCATGCTTTCTACTATACCAAAAATTGATTATCTTAACCGTACATCGCACGCTGTAATTGCCAAAGTAAAAAAACTTCGCACTCAAAATATTAGCGCTTACTTTACAACTGATGCCGGACCAAATGTCAAAATTTTATGTCTTAAAAAAGATATACATACTATCACCAATGAGATGCAAAAAGTGAATGGCGTTATGGATTGCATTACCAGTTCAATTGCCGGGGAGCCGACTATTGTTTACCATTAAAACACCTGGTAAACTCATGCTTGCTGGAGAGTGGAGCATTCTTGAAATTGGTAATAGTTGTGTTGTGCTGCCAATTAATAGATTTGTCACAACAACGGTTCACTCATCATCAGACTTTGTGTTGCATGCACCAGACGTTTTTCTTGATAACATACAATTCTCATTTAATAAGATACTTACGTTGAATGAACAACTTTCATCTGAGCAAGAGAAACGTTTTTCGTTAACGCGGCAAACAATAGAATTAACACTGCAGTATCTTCAAGAAGTTGGCAAAAAAATACAACCATGCACCTTCAACATCAACTCGCAAGAAATGCTGTATCAAGGTAAAAAGATCGGCTTGGGAAGTAGTGCGGCAGTATGTGTAAGCGTTTGTACTGCACTTATTAAACAGCATGGTTATGACGTTGAAAAATTTTCGACAAAAATGATCATTTTTAAACTGGCATGCATTGCACATTTTCTTGCCCAAGGAAAATGTGGTAGTGGCTTTGACATTGCCGCATCAACATTTCAGGTTTCTCTTCATTACAAGCGTTTTGATCCAGACTGGCTTGCACATCAAGTTACAATACAATCACTCAAAACAATTATTCATCAAAACTGGCCCCACCTGCATATTGAGCATATCATGCTACCCACTGACCTTCATTTAAGTGTTGGCTATGTTGGAAAAAGTGCTAGCACCACACAACTTGTTCAAAAAATTCGACAATTCAAGAAACAAGAGAGTACACGTTATAAAGAAATATTTCACGACATTAATGAAGTTGTGCTAGAGCTTTTGAAAGCACTTAAGATGTGTAATAAGCAAAAATTCGATAGTTCGAGTATAATCACAAGCAGCAATCGTAGACGTCATGCTGAGCTTGTTTCTCAGCATCCAAATGTGATTCCGCATGTATTGACAAATGAATTATATTTGGACCCTGAAAAGCAAGTTCAAGCCTACGCTCAGGTAGCTTCGGCCCGCAGGCAGGGTGACATCTCGACTAAACGCAACTCTAAATCCAATCGAACATGTTCAATCATTGAACCCCCAGATTATAAAACGACCATCATTGATTGCATGAAAAAAAATAGAAAACTTTTACGAATGCTTGACCAAGAAGCAAACGTTGCACTCGAAACACCAGAGCTTATAACGCTCATTGATACAGCACTTACCCATGCGGATGCAGCAAAGTTTTCTGGTGCAGGAGGTGGTGATTGTGGAATTGCGTTAAGCTTTACTGCGCAAAAAGAAACGCTGATTCATGCTCTCTGGAGAGCGAGTGAGATTGTTCCTCTTGACGTTCAACCGTTGCAACACGCGGCTGCATCATCCCACCAATTTCTGTCTCAATAGTTTCATAACCAGCATTTTGCAACACTTGCGAAACTGCTTTTTGCCGTTCTTTACCTGGCGTTAAGGCAAGCATTAATCCACCTCGCCCAGTTCCAGTTAACTTTGCACCAAGCGCACCAGCTCTGCGTGCAATATCTACCATTGTATCAAGAACATCACATGAAACGGTTAAGCGTCGTAATAAGTTATGGTTCTCATTCATGAGTCGACCAACTTCGGAAAACTTTTGAGATTCAAATGATTTTTTTGCAGCAAAAAAAATATTTTTGTACTCAGAAAAAATGTGTTCAATAAATTTTTTCTTATTCTTTTTGAGTTCAAAAATTTCATCAATAAGCTGTGCCGTATCAAACGTTGTGCCACTGTCAGCAAGAACAATTTGCAGAGGCTGAGAACATGGCAAACTTATACGTTCTCCATGATCATCATGCGTACGTTGGTAACAAAAAAGATCACCATACAATGCGGCAGTGTTATCAATACCACTCGGTCTACCATGAATTGCCTGTTCACCATAAAAAGCTGCTTTATTTAATTCTTCGATAGTTTTATGCAAAGAAAATGTATTGTTGATTGCGCGTGCAATAGCAACTGCTGTTGCAGCGCTTGCACCAACCCCACCAGACATGACTTTTAACCCACCAGACAACGTAAGTTTTAATGGCTGCGTAATGCCAAAATAGTTCAAAATATTTTTGACAAGCTGCACATAACGCTGTTTTTTCATTACACGAAAATCTGCAATTTTTGGACGGTTATCAATGAGTTCAAATGATGTGTGCAGTTGTATGGTTGCTCGTGTTGTTGC
>JAUIHA010000121.1 GCA_030432505.1 bacterium
CTTTGAAGTTAATCCTGAAATTATGAATAAAATGCGTGCATCAATTCTTGTAATGGGACCACTACTTGCACGATTTGGCAAAGCTAAAGTCGCGTTACCCGGGGGATGCCTTATCGGAGCTCGCCCAGTCAACTATCACTTGCAAGGATTTGCCGCGCTTGGCATACAAAGCGAAGAAAATAAGCCCTTTCTCAATGCATGGACATCTGAAGCCCCGCAAACAAAACGCGTTGTTCTCGAATATCCTAGTGTTGGCGCAACAGAAAACCTACTGATGTTTGCAAGTCTCAGCCCAGGAGAAACAACAATTGTCAATGCAGCACTAGAACCAGAAGTGCTCGACCTCATTCATATTCTCAAAAAGATGGGTGCCAACATATCGTGCAACAATGGAGCATTCATTACCGTTAAAGGTGTAGCTAAACTGAATCCCGTTGAACACGAGGTATTACCAGACCGGCTTGAAGCAGGAGCACTTCTTTTGAGTGCCGCAATCACCGGCGGGTCAATAACAATTCCTAATGCTCGCCCTGATCACATGGACATGTTCCTAGAAAAACTTAAAGAAATGGGTCACCTTATCACCTGCTACACAAATGCAAGCGTTGATAAACCACAACAAGGCATCAAACTTAAAGCTACACTTGAACCTCGAGCTGTGTCAATTAAAACAGGTCCATATCCTGGCTTTCCAACCGATTTGCAAGCACCAATGATGGCAGCACTCAGTGTAAGCAATGGCCTAAGTGTTATTGAGGAAACCGTTTTTGAAAATAGACTAATCCACGTAAAAGAGCTCCAAAAAATGGGAGCCCAAATAACCCTTGAAGGTAACAAAGCAATAATTCGAGGGGTTGAAGAATTATATGGAAATGAGGTTATAGCAACAGACATTAGAGCTTCGTGCGCTCTTGTCCTTGCTGGACTTGTTGCACAAGGAGAAACAAAAATTAGTGGTATTCATCACTGGAAACGTGGGTATGACTTACTTGAAAATAAACTTCAATCAATTGGAGCCCATATTACAATCAAGAAAGGCCAACAAGAAGACTACTGCCCCGTTGCGGACAATTCAGAAACTTCACGAGTAATAAGCGATTGACGCTGCTTGTTATATTGCAGCGTAAGCTTTTCTAGAAATTTATCTGCATTATTTGTTGAACTATCCATAGCAACAAAACGTGCTGCCTGCTCTGCGATAAATGCCTGGTATAACAAGTTCATAATAAAACTTCTCACGTACAAGTCTGCAAGATAATCTAGCACAGCATCAGTCTTCTGCTCCCAGTGAGGTGATGTTTTTTCGAATTCTTCGATCAATTCTTCGCTCTCTTGATTAGATTGCTGATCGTCAAAATCAGGAGCAAATGGAATTAGTGTTGATTTTTTCGCCTCTTGAACAAAGAACGTTTTCAAAAAATTACTAAAGAAAACAACAGAGGAAAATGGCTTATCTGTCGTAATAATTTTATCCATAAGATCACTAGCAATACTCATATAGTTACTTGAATTCAGCTCAGCGTAACTACAAATAATATCTCCTCCAAGCTTTTCTTGAACATACTTGGTTGCTTTTTTTCCTACGGTAATAAACGATGGCTTCTGCGATTTATCAAGAACATACGAATGTTCAAAATAACGAAATAGATTGGAATTCAAACTTCCACAGAGCCCTTTTGATGTAGAAACAAGAATAAAAAGAGGCCTTTTATCAAGAATATCATCAGGAAATAGCGCCTTATTTTTCCACTCTGGAGCATAGTGAACAAGCTCAAGAAAGAGCTTTTTGATATTTTTTATATAAAACTGCAACGGCACATTTTGTTTCTCTAGTTTTGCATAAAGCGACATCGAAACAAGCCTTACCGCATGGGTAATTTTCCGGGTTGTCTGGATAGATTTAATCTGCTGCCGTAAACGAGTTAACTGGGACACCGTTTCCCTTTGCTATAGATGAGGAGTAAGGCTATACTATAATCTTTAAATAGTTGATTATGAAAAAATAATCAAATAAATCTTTACTGAAAACAGTATAAATTACTTTCAGCCACTTATAAACAATTTAATAACAGTATGATAATTCTCATTGATGGTTACAATCTTTTGCGTCAAATTTTCCCTAAAAGCAAGAGGCTTCTAGACCAACAACGTAACCATCTTGTCAAACAATTAAGCATCTATCGAACGAAGAAAACAAATATTAAAGAAATTGTACTTGTCTTTGATGCAGGACCATTCGGTCATGCAACTCGTGAAATTCAACATGGCATCACCATCGTTTTCTCCGGACAAAAAAGCAATGCTGACAACTGGATCCATAACTTTGTAAAACGCAATAAAGGCAAAGAAATATTGCTTATTAGCCGAGACCGAGAACTTGTACTCCGTTGTGAAAAACACAACGCTAAAAGTATGGATGTTTTAGAATTTTACTCTATTATGAATTCCTGCATCCTCGAGCAAAACGCTGGAAGCCTCGAGGAATCATCTAGCACTATTTATAAATTTGAAGAAAGCGACTACTTTGATGATATACCAACACAGGTAAGCGAAGAAGCTCTCGACCTATTGATGGAGGAAGCAAGCCTATACGAAACACCACAAAAAATCGACCTTTACGAAGAAATCAAAAAGAAAAAGGGGAATGCTCATAAACCATCAAAAAAAGAACGTAAGATAATCAATACTCTAAAAAAACTAAAATAAAATCATTGATACTATGGAAAAAACAATAAATTTCAGCCTTGAAGAACTTGCTCAGGTAGTAAAAGAACACATAATCCCCGAAATCAACAAGAAAACGATCTTTATATTTATCGGTCAGCTCGGGGCAGGAAAAACAACGCTAATTAAGGAATTTTTTAGACAAAGCGGCATTACACAAACCGTTACAAGTCCAACATTTGGCTACGTAAACCACTATACTTCAGCAGATAACAAACAGTTTAATCACTTCGATTTGTACCGAATAGATAGTATTGAAAGTTTTATCAACAACAGTCTTGATGAATATCTACACAAAAAGGACAACATTTCATTCATTGAGTGGCCCGAAGTTATAAACGAGCTCCTAGAGGAACAATTGAAGAAAAATAATGTCTGCAAAATAGAGCTTGATTATGACGATAACAACATGGAAATGAGAATATTAAAAATTTCTTAATTTTTTTGTAAAAAAAAGGTTGATCTCTTTAATTAAAATAACTATCATTATTGACACTTAATGTAAGCAAAGCAACAAGTTTTACTCACATGCTGGTAAACGTTGACATTAAGGGGAGATTCCCGAGCGGTCAAAGGGGACGGACTGTAAATCCGTTGGCTCAGCCTTCACAGGTTCGAATCCTGTTCTCCCCACCACTCTAACCTTTTAGCCTGTAGGCTTTCGGTTTGAATGGATTATTCTGGTTTAGACCAGGTTTTTTGAATAGCACGTAAAGAGCGGGAATAGCTCAATTGGCTAGAGCGACAGCCTTCCAAGCTGTAGGTTGCGGGTTCGAGCCCCGTTTCCCGCTCCAGAAAGTTGTGAGCTGGCATAGCTCAGTTGGTAGAGCAGCTGATTTGTAATCAGCAGGTCGTTGGTTCGAGTCCAGTTGCCAGCTCCATATTTCTTTATTTTTTTTACTATTAAAAATGGTTTTTTAGTGGTAGGATG
>JAUIHA010000122.1 GCA_030432505.1 bacterium
GTTCTTTGCGCATGTATCCAGCGTATTTGATTTCTGCATGAATACACAACAGTGCTCGTGAAGAAAGAGCATCAAGAGAAATTCCTTTAGCCCCAAGTGTTTGCTCAAGAAGGGTGCGTGCATGAATGCGTGCGTCTTTGGTAAACTGAACAACGCGGAATGCATGAAAGAGTTCACTCTTTGTTCCTGCGCCATTAATCAAATTGACACTTATTTCAATGAGTTCTTTTTCAGCAAGAAAACGATTGTAGAGTTCATCGTCAATGGTGCCAAGTTGTTTTGCATACGGCATTAAACGAAGGAATACGTTGTCTTGGCGTAGCAACAAGCGGCGCTCTGCACGAGACGTAAACATACGGTATGGTTCATCCACACCAAGTGTAATTAAGTCATCAATCATCACACCAATGTAACTTTCATAACGGTTGAGTGTGAATGCAGGTTTGCCAGCTGCTTGTAAACTTGCGTTAACACCAGCCATAAGACCTTGTCCTGCCGCTTCTTCATACCCGGTTGTACCGTTAATTTGTCCCGCAAGGAAAAGCCCACGGACCGTTTTTGCTTCAAGACTTTTTGTTAAATTATTTGGTTGAATAAAATCGTATTCAATTGCGTACCCACATTTTTCAATAACGGCGTTTTCAAACCCTTGAATGGTTTTGATGTAACGATTTTGTACATCAAGTGGCAGCGATGTTGAAAGCCCAGCAGGGTACATTTCTTCAAGCCCTTCGCCTTCACGTGCTCCTTCAGGTTCAACAAAAACGTGGTGGTTTGTACGTTGTGGGAAACGATTAACTTTATCTTCAATAGATGGGCAGTAGCGTGGGCCAATACCATTAATGTTTCCGCAGTACATTGCAGCAAGATGAAGATTGTCATGAATGATTTCACAGGTTTCATCATTAGTACGTGCAATGTAGCATGGCATTTTTTCTTCAACCTTGAAGTGGTCGAATTCATATAAATAATCGAGCTCTTGCTTGTCTTGTTTTTCTAATTTTGAAAAATCGATGCTTGAACGACGCAAGCGTGGAGGGGTCCCTGTTTTAAGACGCCCAAGTTCAACACCCATTGCATCAGCAATAGAATCTGAAAGACCGTATGATGCAGCTTCACCGCGGCGCCCAGCCTTGTAGCGGGTACGGCCAATATGCACGAGTCCGCGCATAAAGGTTCCTGTGGTGATAACAACGGTTGGTGCCTGGTACACGGTACCATCATTAGATTCAACACCAGTAATTTTACGTCCCTCAGGTGTATCTTCAGTGAGAATTTTTTTCGTCATCGCAGAGATGATTGTGAGGTTTTCTGTAGCGAGGAGGGCTTTTTTAGCTTCTCTGCTGTATTTATATTTATCAATCTGCAGGCGTAGCCCCTGAACAGCAGGGCCTTTGCTGGTATTGAGTTGACGTGCTTGAAGATAGGTTTTGGAGCTGAGCTTTGGCATAAGGCCACCAAGAGCACTTACCTCATAGACAATGTGTCCCTTACCAAGACCCCCAATAGATGGGTTGCATGGCATTGAAGCAAGTTTATCCAAATCAAGTGTTAACAAGAGTGTTTTTGATCCCATTTTGGCTGCAGCATGTGCGGCTTCTACGCCGGCATGACCACCACCAACAACGATCACATCAAATAAATTATTCATATAGTAATTTTTATTAAAATTATAAATGGATGCTTCGACAGGCTCAGCATGAGCGGGATATATCAAAAGTAGACTGATATCGCTCATCCTGAGGTGCGAGCCCAGCGGGCAAGCCTTCGAAGGATACCCTAATTCTTCCCTCACGAATTACTAGTTTACACTATTTTTTTCTTTATTTAAAAGGGGAAAATAGCCAGATGACCGAAAGAGTGCTTTTTTTAGAAAAGTATGATAAAAAAGTACTAATAGGTAGTTTTAGAGTTTTTATTAAATTCTATCATTTACTGGGTCAAAAAAATTAAAAAAGGAAACAGGATGAGTTTTATCAAAACTCCCATGAAACGGGTGGTTCTTGCAGTTGCAGCCCTGATTGTTCTTCTTCCTCATTCATTATTTTCTACCCCAATGAACAATGTTCAAGACCAGGCACCAATTCATACGGTGTATGGATCAGACAAGTATTTTACTAAGCGTAAAAAGTCTGAGTTGGGCTTTCATATCTCACCATTTTTCCAGCATACCGCATCCGCGAGTCAGTCATGTAAAGGTAAAGTTCCTGCTGGAAATATTCATGGACAGTGGAATATGTTCGGGTTGTTTTTTAATAAAACGCAAGCACGCCCAAGTGGTAAGCGTACCCCAAAGCTTGATGATGCAGAAATTGCTGTGCGTGGGCTGCAAACAAGTACATCATTCAATAATGAAGATATGACCAAAGAGACAACGTTTAATCCTGATGGAGAGCCTGAACAATTCGGTCAATATCAACGCACTGAAGTTGAGTATGAAAAGGCTGGTGTTCGAGCTCAGCTTTCGTTTGATTTTGCGTTTGGTGTTGGAGCTGCAGTAAAAGCGGGTGTGGCAAATTATCAACAGACGCCGAAATTTTTTAATGATACGAAACCATCTAATGATACAACAGCACAAACAACCTTAAATGATAGTTTAATGTCGGACAATGCGCGCGACATGCTTGCGCAAGAATTAGAACTTGATTTAAGTCCGCAGGATAAAACGGGGTTAGAAGATCTTCACTTGAGTGTGTATTGGCATGTCCCAATTGATTTCAAAGAAAAAGATTCTACTGTGGTAACTTTTGTTCCGTATTTTGCGGTTGGTGTTTGGGTTCCTCTTGCTGAAGAGATTGATCAAAACAAACCATTTTCTGCAAGTTTAGGGAACGATGGTTTTACAGGGTTTACGGTTGAAGGTTCCCTTGGGTTTGATTTCCCAAAGAGTATTCAAATTAATCTTGGTGGTGGTGCGGTTGTGTATAGTTCTCGTGAGCTTACAAACCAGCGTGTACCGGTGAGTGAATTTCAGGTTGGTATGATTCCATGGAAAACAAATATTGATAGAAAACCTGGAACGCTGTGGTACGTAAACGCATCATTTAAAGCAGAAGAATTTATTAATGGTTTTTCATTTTATTTTGATTACATTTATTCAGAGCATGAGGAAGATGAAATTACGGTTAAAGATCCTAACAGTAGAAGAAAGGCAGTCTTTCAACCTAAAGTTCTTGAACAGCGTTCTGCGTGGAAGGCACAGTACTATAACACGTCATTGACGTATAAGTGGACAGATAATTGTCTGTTTGGTGCTGCAGTTCAGGGATATATCAATGGTGATAAAACCTATCGTCCAACAACATTCCTTGGTTCAATCGTATTGAAGTTTTAACAGAAAGATAATTTTACAAACGAGGATTTTGCATCATATGAAGAGGTTATTCTTTTTGTGTATTCTTTTTCTGAGCAATGTTAATGCCGCAAGATTTATTCATGTAAAAAAACGCAGCGCATCATTGTCTTCTTATGGCGTTACAAAATACGATGTCAATGGCATAGACTTGGTTGCATTTTGTAATAACAGAGGTATACAGCTGAGGCCTTGGGTTCGGTATG
>JAUIHA010000123.1 GCA_030432505.1 bacterium
TCAGGTTGCGGAGGTTTTCCTTGAAGGAGAAGCAAC
Organism: bacterium; assembly: GCA_030432505.1. Lineage (GTDB taxonomy): Bacteria > Babelota > Babeliae > Babelales > RVW-14 > JAUIHA01. The sequence goes on from JAUIHA010000123.1 coordinate 37, forward strand.
ACGGCGCCAGCCCGGCCCGCTACGGTTTCCTCATAGTGCCGGAGTTTTCAATGATGGAGATTGCATCGCGGTATTCAATACGTTCAATCTGGTTGTTTAGCATATTATCTAAACGGGTGATGCAGGTTTTATCAATTCTTTGAGCAAAGAAATTCATATCTTCTTCACAGTGTTCAAGGACAGTCCTGAATACGTGCTTAAGCATTTTTTCAGCAAGATCAATATCATCACTTAAATCTGCAAAGGCAATTTCAGGTTCAATCATCCAAAATTCTGCTAAGTGACGAGATGTATTGGAATTTTCTGCACGAAATGTTGGCCCAAATGTATAAATATCTGAAAGGGCGCACGCATAGGTTTCACCACTTAGTTGTCCGGAGACGGTTAAGTATGAACGTTTACCAAAAAAGTCTTGGCTGTAGTCAATGTTGCCTTTGTCATTTTTTGGCGGTTGCTTAGGGTCAATGGTTGAAACATTAAACATTTCACCGGCACCTTCACAGTCAGACTGTGTGATGATAGGTGTGTGAATATACAAGAAACCTTCTTCTTGGAAAAATTTGTGCGTTGCATAAGCCAGGGCGTTACGCACACGAGCAACTGCGCCAAGTGTGTTGGTACGTGGACGAAGGTGTGCAATGGTACGTAAAAATTCAAAGGTGTGTCGTTTTTTCCCAAGCGGGTAGGTGTCACCATCACAACCACCAAGCACGGTGATTTCTTGTGCTTTAAGTTCTACTGACTGCCCTTTGCCTGGACTTTCAACAACGCTTCCAACTATTGAAACGGAACAGCCATTGGTAATTTGTGGCAAAATGATTTCAAAGTCTTTAGTATCTTGTTGGTCGGCAACTACTTGAAAATTTGAGAGTTGTGAACCGTCATTAACCGCAATAAAGGCAAATTTCTTTTGGTCTCGAACACTTCGAACCCAACCTTTAATGGTAATGCTTGATCCAACATCTTGTGATGTTATTGATTTTATTTTTTTACGCATGGTAAGCTCCACATAAATAAATTTACTCAGTATAATTACCGTTACAATACCATTTTTATGAAATTTCTGCATGCATTAGAGTTAAGGATGCTTATGGTAAAAAAGTTATTCTTTCTTTTTTCTTTCTTGATTATGTCGTGTTCTTGCTTTTGTATGATGCGTAGGAGTATTCCAGGTAGTAATGGAATTTCTTGGGCTTTAGGGGTGTCTCCACCACCTTCAACCTATTCAGGTGAATACCTTCATGAAACTATTCCTTTTATTGAGCAGGCGCGTGTTCGTTTTGCAAATCCTGAAGCGACTCAGATTGATGGGCTTGGAGAGAATGTTTTTTTTGCTCAAGGTCGGCAAGTGCAGCGTGGCTATGGGGAAGGAGATAATTTAGAAGGAGACGATAGCGGTATTGTACACGTTGGTAGTGGTTTGAATGATGACTCAAGCGAAAGTGATGAAGAAGATTGGAGTGATTTTTTTCATGAAAAACTAACTGAGTTGTCACAAAGATTACAATATCGTTCATTGCTGAATTTATATTGCTTTCTCTATCATATAACAAAAGAATACGGTGAATGCTTTACGAAAATCCTTGTTAACTCACCTGGTGATAAAAGTTGGCTACCATTGTGTTTTATAACGGAAAAAAAGGATTGGAAAAGGGCGAGGGCTTTGCTCAAGTATGGTGCTAATCCAACGGAGAAGTTTTATAGACAGGATTGTATGACGACCGTGTTACATTTTGTTTTAGAACATGCTCATCCTAAAATTATATTGTTGCACTTGAAGTATGCAAAAAATGTAGACGTTCAAGATAAATATGGAAGAACACCTTTAGAATTTCTCGCTTCTATAAGTAAGAAATTCTGTTCAAAAAGAGTAGTGTTTTTGATGAGATCTCTTTTTAAAAAAGGGGCGGAAATCCGAGATATTACGCAATGTCAGTTGCATGATAAAACAGACAATTGTTGGTGTACTACGCTCTTTGATGTCATGTTTCACCAAAATTTGTTAACGCTTGAAGTTATTAAGTTGTTATCTTTTCATAATGCGTTTGCTGATTATGAATCAATGCGCACGGCAACATGGGAAAAAATACAAAATGCTTCTTCTAATGAAGAAAAAGTGGAGCAAATAGAAATTTTTCAGTATCTTATGACCAAACTTAATCGCTAGTTTTTATCTCAATGAAAAAAGTTTTTTTGTTTCGTTTTTTTAACTTTTTGATTGTGAAGATAAAATCTTTTTGGTAAAGTGAATCCCCCGAAATCACTTGTTAAAACTTAACTCATTTGAGGTTCTCTTTATGAAATATGCCAAATATCTATCGCTTATTTTTTCGTTATTGCTTTCTATGAATTGTGTACATGCGATTACTGTTGATGATGTCACTCAAGCAATTGTAACGGGACCTGTTAATAAGCAATTGTTAGCTCAATGTGATACTCATTTGCTTTCTCAAGTTGATAAGCGTGGCTGGAGTCCATTGGTTATGTCTGTTCAAAAGCAGAAGTTAGATTGGGTGCAAGCTTTAGTTGAAGATCATAAAGTTCCTGTAGGTGGAGCACGGCCATTTGATGGATTAGGGTTAGCTTCTCTAGCAGAGCAATTTGAAGATAAAAATATCTATTATTATTTATTGAAAATGTGTTCGATGCAAGAGCGTATGAGGGTTGTGATGACCAATGTCAGGTATCAGCTAGAAGAAGCTTATCGCCATGGTATTATAGTAGATCAGGAAGGAAGAGAGCTTAAGTTTGTATTAGAACCATTTACTTCAGACTATGGAAACGGTTATCAGCTCCAGATAAGACCTGGAACTCCACAAGATAAAATGCTTGATCAATAAATCATTGGCTAAAAATTTAGGGAGCGCATCAAGCGCTCCCTTTTTCATACTCCGGGGCAGGAGTCGAACGTTACGTGAACGTAATTAAATTTATCTAGAAAAATATTCCAAATTTCCCCCATACACTCCATTGTTCAAGTGCACGGTTATTCTCTGCAAATTCATATGAAGCACCAAGACCAATGTAACTTGGACTCACGGTGAGTTGGTCTAAATCGTGACTAATGTTTCCGAAAATTTTATGTGTTAAACTTGAGCGATGGCTAACAAGTTCAACATCATCTGCTTCAATAAATTTGTCAGTAGCTGTTCCAGTTTTTAATTCGTTAATCGTTGTTTCTGATGAGATTGCACCATTTGCTTGAATTGCTGTAGCTGGAATTAAGCCGGTGAGCATGCCAGACGTGATAGCTGCTGTGTCTGAAGCAATACCAAAAGTACCTTCTTTATCCCAATCGTCACGAAGTCTGACTTTCTCTGCTTCTCGTGCCCAAATGTTGTATCCAAGGCCAAACTTCCATTTGTTCACGCTTAAATCAAGATACGCCATACCATCAAATTGTGAACCTGGTGTAACTCGTACACTGCGTGTCATAACGTTAATACCAGGAGCAGCATTTTGTAAAACTTTTGTTGCATCATTTGGATCTTGTTGACGCATGCGTAGA
>JAUIHA010000124.1 GCA_030432505.1 bacterium
TAACCAAGTCCGGACAGCATGGTGGAGACGAGATCGCGAACAGTGGGCTCGTCTTCAACGACGAGAATGTGCTCGCGATTCCCGCGAAAAATCTCAAATGTATCTTTCTTTTTGCGCTTCTTACGCTTTTTGCTCTTTTTCTTTTTGCGTTTCTTTTTCTTACGCTTTTTCTTTTTGCGCTTTTTCTTTTTAGGAGCTTCTTCTTCTTCAGCACCTGTTGTAGCCATTGCTACAGCAACTACTTCAACAAAACCTGAAGTTGCAGTTGCAGGCTCCCATTGGATATCAAGTCTGTCTTCAGAGAATGTACCTTTCCAGATTCCACCCGCTGCAGAAACAGCCCATACTGTATCTCCAACAACAGTCATCTGTGATACAGGACCTGAATCAACTTTCTTCCACTCTGTCCCGTAAGGGTTTTCTTCAGAGATACCAAGACGAACGTAAATGTCAGCATTTTCGCCATGTTCACCTTTAAGAGCGTATACATAGTCTTCAGCTACAATAACATCAGCTGCTCCAAAAGCACCGTCTTCCTCAGCGTCGAAACGCTTCCAGTTCATCTCACCGTCTTCGCTTCGAACAGGAACATCGTGTCCTGGAATATACCAAAGTAAGCCACCCTTATCTATAGCCTTATCTATAGCCCACGTACCACCAAAGTTATCTGGTACGATTCTTGCAGTAGTACCTTCTGACATAGCATGCCAACCGAGACCCATTGGGTTTTCTTCAGTTACATCTGTTCTATAGAAAATTCTGTTATTTTCACCAGGCGTACCTTTAAGCGCGTAAATGTGTAACCCATTTGGACTCACAAAAACATCCGCCCAACCTTCACCAAGATCAGTTCGCGCATTCTCATCATCTAATGTACCAGCTGGAACAAAGTGCATGTTCCCTGCTTCAGAGATAACAAACAAATGACCTTCTGGGTGAAGTGCATATTCAAGAACATTGAAATCAAAAACATCTTCAAATTTACCTGCAACAAATTGCTTTAACTTGCCATCATCGCCACGGGCAAATACTCGTAATTCAGCAGCTTCATCTTTATCTGCTGCCATTTTCGCTTTTTTGCGCTTCTTACGTTTTTTGCGTTTTTTCTTTCTTGCCTTTTTCTTTTTCTTTTTGCGCTTCTTCTTTTTACGTAATTTTTTGCGTTTCTTTCTTGCTTTCTTTTTCTTACCACGTTTCTTTTTTCTTGCTTTCTTCTTTTTACGTTTCTTTTTCTTGCGCTTCTTCTTTTTACCTGTTTTCTTTTTCTTTTTCTTTTTGCGTTTCTTCTTACGACGCTTTTTACGCTTCTTCTTTTTGCGCTTCTTCTTTGGTGCTTGCTCAGCTTGCTCTTCTTCTACAGCTTCAACTTCAGGAGTATCAGCTTCTTCCATAAGCTTTGGCTCTTCTTCAACAAGAACCGCATCTTCTGTATTTGGTGCTAATGAAAGAGCAATGCTGTGCTCTGTACCAAACATAAGCATGAGCGCCGCAAGCAATAAATGCGGAACGCGCAACCACTTAAACAATTTCTTCATATAAGTACTCCTCCTCATTAAAATGAGTTATCTATGACATTCGAAATATAAACTTCTACTTTATAATACCTAATACTATTAAAATAAATTTCTAATAGTAAAATCAATAGTTTTAAAGAAAAAGTATACAGTTACAGAGTAAATCGAATTGATGAGCCTTCTGGGTGGCTATATTGAGAAAACTTCCCCTGGCATACCAAGAATACGTGCCGCCTGAACATTCTCTGGTTGATCATCTATAAAGTAACATTCCTGTGGCTTCACATTGAACCTTTTAAAGAATTTTTCATAAATTTCCTTATCAGGCTTCATAGACTGAACATCAGCAGAAATCAGCATACCTGAGAAACGAGAGAAAATGAGTGGATAGCGCTTCACTAAAGCGGGAAACGTATCATTATCAAAATTAGAAAGCAAAAATAAGTTATGGGCCCTTTCACCATTCTCATCCTGCTTAGTATGAAAGGCATCAAGAAGGGTTACTCCCTTTTTTATTGGTTTTAATGAGCGCTCAACGATCTTGTCTGGATTAAAGATGACGCGAGCTGCTGCAAGGATCATATCTCGCTCCAGCTTGCTAGCAAAGTAATTTTGCGTATCAAGTTTTTTGTATACATGCTCAATGTCTTGCAAAATTTCAGAAAATGATTTTTCGCCAACCATCGCCTGGCACAGGCATGCAGGAAGAATACGCCCCTTGTAAAACTTATCCTTCTGTGTCGGCGGACTTACCTGCGTTAAAAAATCGAGAAGCTTATGAAAAACATTGAATGGGTTTTGACGGTGCCGCAATGCGTACCATAGTAATTTTAGCAAACCAATTTCTGACAGAAGATACTTTTGACTTGGATGAAACAGAACACCTGTCAAATCAAACACAATGTTTTTTTGCTTGATTTCAGCTTTACGCTCAGGTGACATTCAAGCTCCTTTATAATGTTGCTGTTTGCTCTTTCTTCGCTTCTAAGATATTTGTCTTCTTCATAATAGCCTGACGGAGCTCTCCAAGATTCAAGATATTGCCAACCATAACAAAACCTTTAAGCACACCATCTTGCAAAAATAAACGGTGATAAAAAGAATTGTCGTGCTTCGTGAGAGATTTAAACTCACTGCCTTGTTTCACCGGACCGCATGTAACAAACGTCATATCGAAAATAGTTGAACTTGTAACAATAAACGCTCCAGGATACACACGCTTATTGCCCGTCATATTTTGTGCCGCAACCATTCCTTGCATCGTTGCATCTGGCCACAAGCAACTTTGTATTTGTTCTCCAGTTACCAAATTTTTCACTTGGCATACATCACCTCCAGCAAAAACATTTTGATTACTGGTTTGCATAAAGTTGTTTGTAATAATGCCGCCATGCTCAACCGTAATTCCTGCTTGTTTTGCAAGAAAACTATTTGGCCTGCCACCCGTTGCAAAAATAATCATATCAACATCAAGACGACGTCCATTTGAAAGTTCAGCTCCACACACAGTATTTTGCTGTGAAAGAATTTCTTGAACACTTGTTTGTGTATACAAATCAATATTTCGTTGCTTCATCAAGCCGTGAATAAAATATGCACCTTCTTTGTCAATTTGATGAAACAACGCATGTTCCGCCATTTCAACAACACTCACTGAAATGCCAAGATCATGAAGCGCATCAGCACATTCAAGACCAGTCAAACCAGCTCCTACAACTAATGCTTTTTTTACATTGTTCTCTTTAATAAAAGAAAGCATTGCTTGCACGTCATCTAAATCAAAGAATGGAAAAACACCTTGCACCTGTGCGCCATAAACAGGGGGAACAAACGCAGACTTTCCGATACCCAAGAAAAGTTTGTCGTACTCAAGTGTTGAGCCATGATGAATACGAATTTTTTGTTTATTCGTATCAATTTCTTCAACACTACTATCAAGACAAAGGGTAATGTCATTGGCATCAAAAAATGCTTTTGTACGCGTAC
>JAUIHA010000125.1 GCA_030432505.1 bacterium
GGATCTTCATCCATAGCAACTTCATCTGGAGCATCGTATATTTTTATAGGATATAATGACCACGATGCATCAAGATTTTTTAAATGGGAAATTACTTTCTCTTCCGGGCCAAAAAGAGCAACTGGAACCTGTTTTTTCGCTGCTATCAGCGCCCCTGCAAGAAGTTCGTGCGGCGCAAAATCGCCGCCCATAACATCTATTGCAATCATAACGATCGACTACTTGCTTTCTTCTTCGCTTTCTTCAACCGCTTGGTGCGCACGAGCTTTTACCTCTGCTGCTTCGCGTTCTTTGCTGCGAGCTTGCATACGGTCAGCTTTAGTTCTGAGAACCTTCACACCCTTGTAGTAACCACATTCCTGACATGCTGAATGAGGAACAAGAGGGGTTTGGCATGTTTGACAAGCTGAAATAGCTTTAACTTTCATTCCCTTATTTGCGCTTCTTTTGTCTCTACGGGACTTCGACGTCTTACGTTTAGGAACTGGCATGAATTAACTCCTGTTATACGAAAATATGCTTTAAAAATCAGTAAATCTATTTTTAGGATGCTAATAGCGTAAAGTTTTAAGAGCTTTTTGTCAAAATATCACGCCAAATCTTGTAAAAAAAACTGGCTCTGGCACAATATAATTCTAGAGTACAAATTCGATAATTGGACATATGATACTGTTTATAACACACGTTTAGTAGTTGGGCATGATTGATTGCAACTTTGAGTGCAAATATCCGTTGTGTCACCCCGGACGTCGATCCGGGGTCCAAATAAAGAAATACATTTGGATCCTGAATCAAGTTCAGGATGACATCCGTTGTAGCCTCTAATTACTCCTTGTGTTACCAAGCACCCGCTATTGCAGTATTAGAAGGAATTAACTTAGACCCCGAATAACAATTCGGGGCGGCACCCTACAGGAGAACAAAAGAATGGCTACAATTAGCATGGATCTCGTTAAGCAACTACGAGAAAAAACCCAAGTTGGCATGATGGATTGTAAAAAGGCACTTGAAGAAACAGGTGGAGACCTTGAGAAAGCAGTTGAACTTTTACGTAAAAAAGGCGCAGCTGTAGCGGCAAAGCGCGCAGGAAACGCAACCGATAACGGTCGTGTTGAAGCATACGTTTCTCAAGACTCACGCTCAGGGGCACTTGTACAGATAGCTTGTGAAACTGATTTCTCCGCTAACACTGATGCTATGAAAGAATTCACTATTTCTGTAGCAAAAGAAGCAGCAGCTGAAAATATCGTTGATACTGAAGCGCTTTTTGGTAAAAAACCAGAGCTCAAAGCAACTCACGAAGAAATTTTGGCTAAAATCGCTGAAAAAATCGTTGTTCAAAAAATTGACGCCTACAGCGTTGACGGGCACGGAATTGTAAACTACTACATTCACCCAGGTTCACGCGTTGGAATCATGATTGAACTCAGCACAGAAAACGACTGCTCAGCACACGTTGATGAGCTCAAAGCACTCGCTCGCGACATTTGTATGCACTCTGCAGTACGTAACCCACTTGGTATTACTCCTGAAGATCTCGATCCTGCACTTGTTGCAAAAGAACGTGAAATCATGGAAGACCAACTTAAAGCAAGTGGAAAACCCGAAAACATGATTGATAAAATCATGAACGGTAAAATGCAAAAGTTCTATAAAGAAGTTTGTCTTCTTCACCAACCATTCATCAAAAACGAAGATCTGAGCATTCAAAATCTCGTTGATGAATGCGCCGATAAGATCAAAAACAAAATTACTCTTAAGCGTTTCGCTCATTTTGTAGTTGGTCAATAAAAGCATATCGGTAATGAAGACGATATTATTAAAAATCAGCGGCGAGCTCCTGAGTGGTGCAAACGCCGCTGATTCTATTAAATCAATAGCCACGCAGATAAAAAGTCTCGAAAACGAAGTTCGTTTTGGCATCGTTATTGGCGGTGGCAATTTTTTTAGAGGAAGAAGTGAAGGGAAAAAGCTCGGCCTACGTCCAATGGTAGCCGATACTGCAGGAATGCTGGCAACCGTCATGAATGGTGTAATTCTTGAAGATATTTTCACCCAACATGATATTAAAGTTAAGCATATCAGCTCACTTCATCTCCCCGCAATTGCACCACATATCAGCAATAGAGTTCTCGATGATGCCCACTATAAAAAAACCTGTTTGATTTTTAGTGGTGGGACCTCAAACCCATATTTCTCAACCGATACAAACGCCATTATTCGTGCACTTCAAATGAATGCCGCGTGCGTTTGGAAAGCAACAACGGTTGATGGACTCTATGCTGAAGATCCAAATAAAAATACGACAAGCAAGCCAATTAAGCAGACAAACTTCGATGACGTAATTGCAAAAAAACTTGCAGTTATGGATTTAACTGCTATAACTCTTGCTAGCGAACACAAACTACCAATTAGAATTTTTAATCTATCTGCCCCTGATGCACTTATTCAGGCAGCTCGTGATGATGACTTTGGAAGTATCATTAGATAATTGTAAGGATGACTTATGGAAGAAATAGCATTTCAAGAAGGCGATTCCAGGAGCTTTGAAACATTACTCAAGCAAGAAATGGAAAAGCCAATTAAACACTTTGAAAAAGAACTCTCAAGTATTCGAACAGGCCGCGCATCAACAGCAATGGTTGAAGATGTTAAGGTTGAGTGCTACGGTTCCTTGATGCCAATTAAAGAACTTGCAACAATAGCTGCGCCAGAAAGTAGACTTTTGACTATACAGCCTTGGGACAAGACGGTCATTAATGATATTGAAAAAGCACTTCAAGCATGCGACTTAGGGTGTTCTCCTGTAAATGATGGAAATCTTATTCGCATTCAATTACCACAAATGAGTTCTGACCGTCGTGAAGAGCTTGTTAAACTTCTTGGTAAGAAAACGGAAGAATGCCGTGTTGGTGTTCGTAATGTTCGTAAAGACTTCCACAACGAAGTTCGTGATGCACATAAAAAGAAGATCATTTCTGAAGACTTTGCGAAGAAATTGAATGAAGTACTCCAAAAAATTACTGATTCATTCATTGCTCGTGCAAATAACTTGCATGACAAGAAAGCAGGCGAAGTTCGCGAAATCTAAGCAATCTGATAAGATTTCAAATAGAAAAAACGGGTTGAGTCGTCCTAGAGGAGATTCAGCCCGTTTTACGTTTTGTGGATGATAGGGTAAAATGAGATTATGTCTGAAAATAGAACACATGTTCGATAGTGATATAGGGTCCAAATATAAATTCCTCGTAAGAAATAACATTTGGATGCTGAAACAAGTTCAGCATGACACCTGTATTTGATATTATCGAACTTGTATTAAAACAATATCGTACCGGGGGTTATATGATTAAGCGTTTCATCTCAACACTCATACTCATTCTTGCCACTTGCTGTGCGCAAGTACAAGCACAACCAGAGCTTCCTGGCAACTTTGAATTTGTAACAATTCCTTGTTTACAGCAACCAGCTGGAGATGTTTCCTGTGGCCTTC
>JAUIHA010000002.1 GCA_030432505.1 bacterium
CTTGGTATTTAGTCGCATGCTTACTATTATCGAAGAAGAATTCGAACATTTCTGCCTTTTTAAAAGCGCATGGTATTCATTTTGTACATGGTATGATGATCTAACTAGTGACTCAATCTACGATATTCCAGAGGGCACTGTCTGGGGAATTAGAAAAGAAACACAAGAAAAATTTGATTCATTTTACCAATATCAATCATCAGAACCATTCGAAAAGGAACTTGATGACACAATCGAGAGCGAAAAGAAAAGAGTTCTTTCTATACTTGAATCTTATCGTATAGATCTCTTCGAAGAAGACGAGCAGTATCTCCAAGAATTGGACGAGTATATGAAAGAGACATTAAAGCAGCTTAATCAAGAAGCAGAATATCGAGAAGAAATGAGGCTCAAAGAAGCCGAAATAGAAGAGCAACATTACAAAGATGCTGAAAAATTTTATCAATGGCAAGAGGATTATCCAGAAGAATATGAAAACTGGATAAATGGCACTGAAGAAAGCAGCTCGGACTCTGATGAAGACAGTGCTGATCTCCCCGATAGCAAAGAGCTGCGTTGCTTAGCTTTTGAACGAAATCGTCGAAACTAACGAAGAAGATGTAAAATCCCTAGAATATGCTAGATTAGTGCTTTAGGTTAGCCTGAAGCACTAATTTTTTACTAGTAGAATTTTTATGAGCACACAAAACAACCAAAAAATCGATACGCAAGGAAATTTCTTTGTCCCTGAAAACTTTGTCTATAAATCAGACAAGGGACTGAATGAAGAAATTGTCCGTAATATTTCCGCAAAAAAACAAGAACCTGAGTGGATGCTTGAGCTACGCCTCAAGGCACTGAAAGAATTTATGGATCGTCCAATGCAACAATGGGGACCAGACCTTTCAGCACTCAACATTGATGATATTCACTACTACCTTAAGCCGGTAAAACGCCAAGAACGTAACTGGGACGATGTGCCAAAAGAAATCAAACAAACGTTTGACCGACTTGGCGTACCGCAATCAGAACGTGAACATCTTGCCGGGCTTGGTGCACAGTATGAATCTGAGGTAGTATACCACAACCTCAAAACTGAATGGGAAGAAAAAGGTGTTATATTCCTTGATACTGACACCGGGCTGAAAGAACACCCTGAACTTTTCAAAAAGTTTTTCGGTTCAGTTATTCCGTTTAACGACAATAAATTTGCAGCACTCAACACCGCTGTGTGGAGTGGTGGTAGCTTTATCTATATTCCTAAGGGTGTAGAACTTGATGCGCCACTACAAACCTATTTCAGAATTAACGCTGAACGCATGGGACAATTTGAACGAACACTCATTATTGCTGATGAGGGCTCAATGGTCAGCTACGTTGAAGGATGCACCGCACCAACGTATGCAAGCAGTTCATTGCACTCAGCAGTTGTTGAAATTATTGCAATGCCAAACGCACGAGTACGCTACTATACCATTCAAAACTGGTCAAAAAATGTGTACAACTTGGTAACCAAACGTGCCGTTGCACACAAAGATTCACTAGTTGAATGGATTGACTGTAACCTTGGCAGTGGTGTTACCATGAAATACCCAGGCGTTATTTTAAAAGAAGAAGGTGCACGCGCTGAAATTATATCACTTGCCATGGCAAGCAGACCAGAGCAAGTTCAAGACTCTGGTGGAAAAATTATGCACCTTGCACCAAACACCTCATCACGCATTGTTTCAAAATCAATTAGCAGCAATGGTGGACGTTCAAGCTACCGAGGTGCAGTGAACGTTGTAAAAGGTGCTAAAAACTGTAAATCATATGTTGAATGTGATGCACTCTTGATTGATGAAAAATCACGAACTGATACGTATCCATACATCGACATTAATGAAGCTGAAGTTGATATTGGACACGAAGCATCAGTTGCTAAAATTAGTGAAGATCAATTGTTCTATTTGATGAGCCGTGGCTTTGATGATGCCCAAGCACGCAACTTAATTGTTAACGGATTTATTGAACCGCTTGTTAAAACGCTCCCTATGGAATTTGCAGTGGAAATGAACCGCCTCATTGAACTTGAAATGGAAGGAAGCGTGGGATAACATCATGAAAACAATACAACTGTCAGAATTTTTACACAGCAACAATAATACACTTTCTATCACAGTTCCTGCTGAACAACATTTTGTTGTTACTGACGATTTAACAAGTAAAAATGTTTTTGATGCAAAAATTGAGTTTATTTTAGAAAAAGAAAGTATTCTTGATTTTACCAGCAAAGAACTTGATGGCATTGAAGTCATTAAACATGATGACAACGTTGTTGTAACATCAAACAACACCAGCATCATTGAACGAGAAATCATTGTAAGACTACAAGGCGAAGATGCTCAAGCTAACATCAATTGTTCATACTTTGGGATTGGCGACAAAACCTATAAAGTAAAAACGTTGCAAGACCATCAAGCGCCACGTGCGAAAAGTAATGTAATGGTCAAAAGTGTTTTGACCGATAAATCTAAACTTTTTTGTAGTAGCATGATTCATGTGCAAAAAGATGCACAACAAACTGATGCTGAACAAAATAATAAAAACATTTTGCTTAGTGACCATGCGCGAGCAACATCAATTCCTCAGCTTGAAGTGCTGGCAAATGACGTCAGCTGCAAGCACGGTGCTGCAGTTAGTAAAATAGATAAAGAACACTTGTTCTATCTACTCAGCCGCGGTATTGATGCCAAGCAAACAAATCAGATGCTCATCGAAGCATTCCTACAGTAGATCTAATTTGAGAGATGTATGAAAATACATCTCTTTTTATCTAAAAAAACAGTTGCCTTATCCTCTGAAAAACCTTAATGTATTCCAAGATTCAATAAATTATATTAACACTATTTTTTCAAGGAGAATGTGTGAACAACAAAATCAAAACAATAGCATTTTTACTTTTAGCATCAACAGCAACACAGGCCTACAGTGTATGCCCCCCATTTTCATGGTGTATGAGAAAACCTGCTAAGCCCGCTCCTTCAAAAGAAGATCTTCTTCTTGAAAGAATCCGCGGCATTGAACTTACAACAATCAAATTAGATGGTGAAAATGTTAAAATAAGTGATCTACAAGAAGCCATGGGGAAAATAAACAATTTATCTGCCGACGATCTCCATGAACTAGAAACAACAGATTCAAATTCACTAACACTGCTATTTGATATTTCTAGGGGGCAACCTGTTCTCGCTCATAAATCATTATCAGTGAAAGCACGTCGTTTCGTGTCTATAAATAAAAGATCTGGACCTTGCATTCTGCTGAGAAATGGCATGATTATTAATGGCCAACGCTTTGGCAAATTTGATAGAAAGTATAAGCCTCTAGCAAAAGAAAGCGAAATCTCTCCTGTTGAAATTATCAAACTTTTAGACAGTGAAGACAGTGAAATCGAAAGCGATGAACTCGCCTTTCTAGAATCAATATTAACAATCAAAAATGGAAAAATAGCACGCACCTTTCCTTGGGTATGTGATATTCCTTATGAACAAGATGAGGAAGAGGAAGCAGACAGCGCATCATCCAGTAGCAGTTCAAGTTCATCATCCAGTGGCAAAGAATCTGGCGATGACAAAGCAGAATCTAGTAGTTTAGAGGAATCATCAAGTGAAGAAGAAGAAGCTCTAGCTTTACTTCCAACACCTCCTCCTGCATCTCCTATTGCACAACCAGCAGACACACCTCCATCTCCTTGAGAGAATACCTAAATTTGTATCGGTTCTAGCAAAATAAATTAGGGTGCGTTACCATAAACGCACCCTAATTTATTTAAGTTTTAGAAAAAAGGAGATTGTATGTCATTGAAAAAGTTATTGTTATTTACCACTCTTTTTCTTCTTCCAAGTTTTACTTATGCTGAAGCACCAGAAGTAAATCTTGAGCACGTTGCACGAAGAGTTGATAAGGCAACATTTCCAATTCGAGACGAAGGACCTATTTCTGTTGCAACAATTCAAGACAATCTAGAGCTATTAAGATACTTAGACGATCCACAAATAGTTAATTGCGAAAAAAAAGATCAAGATTGCTTCATGTATCTTTTTTATTCGCACCATCAAAAATCCGATCATGACGAATGTACTGATAGAAATGTACTTTACCCACGTTTTTTAACAGAAAGACTTAGCCTATTCTTTGGATTCAACAATAGTGACTGCATTTTACTCCGAAATGGAAAACTCATTCCATATCGACATTATGAAGAACTGAAAAGTAACTTTAACTGGAAGTATATAACAAGATTAGAAACGGTGAAGCAAATGCTTAAAGAGTATGAAAGTCTGCACGAATTATACTATTTTGAATCCATGCTCTCTATAGGAGATGGTCGACTTTGTATTGTAAATCCTTTTGTTTGTGATATTTTTTATCCTCGCAGTAAATATGACTGCCAAAAGTGTTATCCTCGTTGCCGCAATTGTAACCACTATGTTAATTCTTAGATTGAGAAACACCATGAATTTATCTAAAAATTTTTTCCTACTCCTTAGCCTTGTTAATTTTACAACAGCACTCTTTTCTATTGATTTGCGTCAAGTTGCGGGTCAAACAGACGCTGCGACAATTTCCATTGGAGACTATGGCAAAGTACCAATACGAAAAATTATTCAAGAAATAGAAAAAAGGCAAAAAGCATCATATCTGATGTGGCACCACGATGAATGTTCCCGAAGACATTGCCGAGAAAGCTGCTGTATAAATCCAACAGTTTTGTTGCAACCATCAGAATTGAGTATTTTAAGACAAGAAAAAAATAAATTAATTCTTCTCAGAAATGGAGCCGTAATCAGCGAAAATATTTTCTTGGCATGTGAGTGTAAATATGCAAATTCACTTCTTTACCCAGATGCTCAACGAGCATATCTAGCAACAATAAAAAGAGATTTAGAAAGTGAAACCCTTGATGATGAAAGTAGAAATTATTTAAAGTCAATGATCACTCTTGATGGAAATCATAACGTACAATTAGTTCACTCAAAAGTCTGTGACGTTTTTGATCCTGAAAATCGTACGTGCGAGTGCATATTCTAATGAAAATTCAGCACTTTTTTGGCGATGCAAAAACTTGCACCGTTGATCGATATTCTCAAGAATTTAGAGAATTTTGTACAACACTTGCATCGCACAACAATCTACAAAATATCACTGTTTTGAACCAAACACACAGCAGCAATGGACTGTGTATTGCTCAACCAATAACACCGCTGAGCCTTTATGAGACCGATGGTGATTATCTGATTACCAATCAAAAAAATATTGGCATTGGCATTTTAACAGGCGACTGCCTACCAGTGATTTTACATGACCAAAAAAATGGCGTTACGGCTGCAGTCCATGCCGGCTGGCGAGGCTCCGTACAAGGAATTGTAAAAAAAGTTGTTGAAAAAATGACTCACACCTATAACACGAATACTGCAGACCTACACGTTCTTTTTGGCCCTTCAGCACAAATATGCTGCTATGAAGTCCAAAACGATTTTATCAATCAGATTCCTGAAACAAGCTTTCATAACCATATTATTGTTGAACGAGACAATAAATTATTCTTTGACAATTCAAGGTACAATCAACTGCTACTACAGTCTCTTGGCATTTCCCCAGACAATATTGATACAACAAATAATATCTGCACTATTTGTAACACAATGTTTCATTCATACAGGCGAGACAAAGAAAAGGCCTTACGACAACTATCTCTTACCTGGATTTCATAAAAAATTTTATCTATTGACTTACTCCCCTTCTGTTCTTCATAGATAGATGAACGGCAGTCTATTATGTAGGAAAGGGGAGAAAATGAAGAAACAGTTGTTATGGATTCTGATTACCCAAACGGTAATATTTTCAAGCGCACAACCTATTGATACCAGGCGATTATTTGATTATGACGATAATAGGTTTACCCAAGCTAAAGCACGCTTTGGACACGATATTTGTGACGCAGAAAAAATAGTCGCAAAAATGCGACATACAAAAGCACACAAGGTATTACAACAATTTACCAACACACAACTAAACAAAGAAGACATTCCACGCATTGGTGTCGTTTGTAGTGGAGGAGCGTTCCGCGCAGCTGTTGCGGGGCTTGGTCTTCTGCAAGGTCTTGAGCGAATCAACTTGCTCGACGCAACAAGTTATCTTGCAACACTTTCCGGATCAACGTGGAGTACTGCATCATGGTATGTACGAGAAGAAAGTCTTGATGATACAGAAGCATTTTTACGAGGACGCCTTCACAAGGCATTCTACCCAAATAAACTGAAAATTTCAGCAATTGCACACAACGTTTTTTCAAAAATAAAAAGTGGGCGCCACGTATCACTCAATGATATTTGGGGTGGTATTATTGCAAACGTTTTCTTAAAAACAAATACCGATCGCAGCGGACAAAACAGTTATTTATCCGATATTGAGGCAAAAGTAGCTCGTGGACATTATCCAATTCCGCTTTTTACAAGCATTATTGCAAACCAATCACCACACTACAAATGGATGGAGTTTTCTCCTTTTGAGGTAGGAAGTGATTATCTTCAAACGTGGATCCCGTCATGGGCGTTTGGTAAAAAATTCAATAACGGTTATACCTCAGATGCTAGTTTTGAAGAAAACTTTGGGTACCTTCTTGGAATGTTTGGTTCGGCATATGCGATAAGTGTTTACGATTCAGTAAATCTTATTAAAAACACTATCTCAGAAAAATTCGGCATACCGCTACCATCTGCTCTATTCTCATGGATTAGTAACTGGTGGTTTGGAAATAAACGAATCTCACCACCAAAAGTTTACAATCCTTCATACTACGCAGAGCCAAGCCCACTGCGCACAAGCAAGTATTTAAAACTTGTTGACGCAGGAATTCATATCAACTTACCATTCCCTCCACTTCTTCGTCGTGATTTAGATGTTTACATTGTTTGCGATGCTTCAGGAGGCGCATCACCTGGAGGACCTCCTCTTCTTGGCGCACAGCAATGGGCTGAAAAACATTACAAAGAATTCCCACGTTTTGACTATAAAGAATCTCAAAAGTCAGAGTTCAGTGTTTTTATTGATGAAAAAAATCCTAAAGCACCTGTGGTCATTTATGTCCGTAATAGCGCTCCTCATTCTACTTTTGACTTTGATTATGACGCGCAAGAATTTACCAAAATCATCAGCAATGTAAGAAATAGTGTTGTAGCAAACCATGAGCATATTAAACATGCTATTGGCTATGCAATTAAACTTAAACAAAACCACTGGAGAGCCAAGAAAGGTAAACAGGTACGTGCATGAAGATGATTAAAAATCTTATAAGCCCATGGATTATCATGGGCTTATTTTTTTCTCTAGAAATTTCTGCGTATTTACCAAGTAATATTTCACAAGACCACGCTCTTGTAAAAACTGATAACAGTATTAATCAAGAAGAAGAAGCGTACGTTGCCCTGCGAATGCACAAAGCCCATGAAACACTTCAAACATTTTTAGCAAAAAATTTTGATAAAGGTAAAACACCAAAAATCGGTATTGTTGCTAGTGGCGGCGGATTTCGTGCAGCAGTTTCGCTATTGGGAATGCTCAAAGGACTTGAGGAAATTAAATTACTCGACTCAGTCTCTTATCTGAGTGCTCTTTCAGGATCAACCTGGAGTACTTCAGCCTGGATGATGCATGACATGTGCCTCGATCACCTTGCAGCCACACTACGCAACAAAATGGAAGACCCTTTTGAATTGAAAAAACTTCCACTTAAGGAAATCGCACACTCCCTTCAACAGAAAATACAATATACCAGTAAAGTTGGTCTTAATGATATTTATGGAGCACTCTTGGGCAGCGTCTTTTTAAGTACTCGTCAAGACCCAAGTGGACAATGCTCATTTCTTCACGATTTACAAAGTAAGGCTTCATCAGGAAAGTATCCATTTCCAATTTTCACATCCATTTTAACAAAAGAGGATCTTAATTATCAGTGGCTTGAGTTCTCTCCTTTTGAAGTTGGTAGCCAGCATTTAAATTCATGGATTCCGTCATGGGCTCTTGGTAGAAAGTTTTCAAATGGTAAGTCTATTTCACAACATTACCCAGAAAATCTTGGATATTTACTTGGTACATTTGGATCGTTGTATGCAACCAACGTTGCTGATGCATTATCCTTTATCGAAAATATTATGGAAGACAGTTTTCAATTAGAGCTTCCCCTTGAATGTTGTTCATGGATTGCTAAAAAATTATTTGGAAACAAAAGAATCTCTCCTCCACAATTTAATAATTTCACCTATGAACTTGATGGGTTCCCATGCAGTGATCATAAACGCCTGACACTTGTTGATGCCGGTTTTGATTTTAACTTACCATTCCCGCCGCTGCTCAGGAGAAATGTTGATCTCTATATCGTGTGCGATGCATCATATGACGTTCTTTCACCGGTAAGCCATACCATGCAGTATGTTCGCTACTACATGCAAGAAAACAAGCACCCATTCCCTGACTTTAACATTAATGAGCTTGTAAAAAATGATATTACTCTTATGTACGACAAAGATAATAGTGAGACACCGGTAGTTATTTATGTTCCAAATAAAATCACCGCTTCATCATTCGATCTGAATTACTCAAAAGAACAGTTTTGTAGTATTTTTGAAAGCATGAGAAATACAATTGCTACATCAAAAAATATTTTCAATGATGCTGTAAACATAACTCTAGAAAAAAAGTGATTTAACAAAGATTGACAACTAATAATTCATGATTATCCTATTTCCTATTCTTAATAATTAAATCTTGTGTCTTCAGTTTTTTAAAAAACTTTTTAGGATAGGAAAGAGGATTCTCATGAGCCAACATGTTGTAAACAAAATGTTATTTAGTCTATTACTCATTTCTTCAATCATTTCAACTTCATCTATTTCAGCAAAAGAACAAATAGTTCCTCAAATAAAAGAACAAACTGAATTAGCTGAACACACGGGAGAAGGGCAACAGCTCATCATAGAGCTCTACGGATGTAACAGCGAAAAAATTAATAACATGAAACTAATTGAAGAAATTCTTGTTGAAGCGGCTGAAGCAGCAGGAGCTCATGTTGTTGAACGTTACTTTCACCATTATGAAAATCCAGGAACGCAACTTGTTGAACGAGTCTTCCATCAATACACTCCACAGGGAGTAAGCGGAGTTCTTGTTCTCACCGAATCTCACCTTGCAATTCATACATGGCCCGAACACGGCTATGCAGCAATTGATCTTTTTACCTGCGGAAACCTTTGTGATAATGACAAAGCTTATGATGTTGTAAAAGAAAAATTTGAAGCCTCCTCAAGCTCTCTTGTAAAAGTCAAACGAGGATTTTTCCAACCAGGAGAAACGAAAGTTCTACATAAGGATCCAATTTTTGAAAAAAAAGTTTGCGAATAATTCTTTATTAATCTTTATTACGTCCACGGAAAGGAACTAGGGAAAATGAAAACGAATTACATCAAGAATGGCTTACTAGCTATTGCTCTTTTTGCTTCATCAGCACTCTGTGCAAAAGAAGCTCCTGTAATAAAAAAGTGTAAAAAACAAACCAGTCAAACAAAAAAATTCACGGCAAATGCAGAACTTCATACCTTCTACGTAAAGCCTTCAGTAATCCGTAACGCAACAACTTCTTCATTTGATAAGATTAAAGAAGATTATCAAGATGTTGATGCATGGGGTATGGAAACATGTCTTGATTTAAAATCATGCTGCCCTGAAACTATTCGTTCAGCAGAAAAAATTAAAGAATATGTAGTTAAGCTCTGTGAACTTATTGACATGAAGCGTTTTGGTGAATGCGTAGTTGTTCACTTTGGTGAAGACGAAACCGTTGCTGGTTACTCAATGATGCAACTTATTGAAACATCACTTATTTCAGGACACTTTGCTAATTTAACAAACAGCGTTTACATCAATATCTTTAGCTGCAAGCCATATGATCCACACGAAGCAGCTGAATTCACTAAAGAATTCTTCAAAGCAAAAAGCTACGAAACAAACGTTCTTCTTAGAAAATAATGCTTTACACGTAATGCGCCCGAATGAGGGCGTATCTTCATATTTACATAACATGTTAGGTAATCATGAAAAAAATAACATCAATATTTTTCGGTTTTCTTATTCTTACAAATATTGTACAAGCTAACCAATCACTTTATTTCAAAGAAATTTTTGATCCAAAAGATGGCTGGTATCCAACGTATAAAATCACAGATATTTTAGAATCAAAACAAACTGATTTTCAAAACCTTGCCGTATATAACACACCATTTCTTGGAAAAATTCTTGTTCTTGATAATGTTCTCAACGTTGCTGAACATGATGAACAAAATTACCACGAAATGATTGCGCACGTTCCAATGATGGCGCACCCAAACCCAGAGCGAGTGCTCATTGTTGGTGGTGGTGATGGTGGAACAGCTCGAGAAGTATTGAAACACCCAAGCGTTAAAGAAGTAGTTGTTTGTGATCTTGATAACGAAGTTATCGAAGTAAGTAAAAAACACTTGCCAACGCTTGCTGTTGCGTTTGATGACAAACGTACAACAGTTATAAACGAAGACGCTGCTCAGTACATCAAAACAAAAGAAAATTACTTTGATGTAGTCATTGTTGATTCATGTGACCCTGTTGGTCCAGCGGTTGTTCTTTTTCAAACCGAGTTCTACAAAAACGTTTATAATGCATTAACTAAAGATGGTGTAGTAAGCGCTCAGATAGTAGCAACATATGCACATGATCTTCTCAAGCAACTTTACGATCAAAATAAAACTATCTTTAAACATATGGAATACTACACAAGCATTGTACCTAGTTATTCATGTGGTGAAGTAGCATTTGCCTTCTGTTCTAAAAACTATGGACCTACAGAACTTCTTGATTCAAAACATACAGCAGCACTTGGCAACCTTCATTACTACAACAAAAACCTTCACCGTGCATCATTTTCTTTGCCAGAATCTCTCATTAAAAAGCTTGCTGAGCCAGCAACTGTTGGTGGCTTTAAAGGTGAAGTTGAAACAAATGATGACAACTATAACCATCTTCTTTTCTCTGAAAAGTATGAAACTTCACGTGGTATTTTCCCAACGCTTGGTATCAAGAAAGTTCTTGAATCAAAACAAACTGATTTCCAAAAGTTAGAAGTTTTTGAAACAGTTGGCTTTGGAAATATGCTTGTTCTTGACGATGTTATTCAAGTAACGCAAGCGGACAATCATGGTTACCATGAAATGATTGCTCACGTACCACTTATTGCACACCCAAACCCAAAACGAGTACTCATTGTTGGTGGTGGCGACGGCGGAACCATGACAGCAGTTCTCCAGCATAGCAGCGTTGAAGAAGTGGTTCTTTGTGAAATTGACCCAGAGTGCGTTAACGTCGGAAAAAAATACTTCCCTGAATTTGCATCAAGCTTTAACGACCCTCGTGTGGAAGTGCGCAATGAAGATGCCGCAAAATACATTGAAGGTAAAAAAGATTACTTCGATGTGATTATTGTTGATTCTTCAGACCCAATTGGTCCTGCAATTGTTCTCTTCCAAGAAAAATTTTACCGCGATATTTATAATGCATTAACCCATGATGGTATTGCTGTAACACAATCAGAATCAATGTTTTATGACGCTCCATTCATTAAAGAACTTCATGCACAAAACAAAAGCATCTTTGAACACACCTATTACTACTACACCACGGTGATAACCTACCCAAGTAGCAGTATTGGTTTCTCATTCTGTTCTAAAAAATATTCACCATTTAAGAATATTGATGCAAAACGAATTGATGCACTCAAGAATCGTCACTATTACAACGAAGGTAGACATCGTTCAAGCTTTGTATTACCAACGTTTATGGGTGATGCACTCAGAGGATAGCGCACTACTTCGAAATAATTTTTCCTAAAAAAAGAGGCTCAATTTTTGAGCCTCTTTTTTGTTGTTCTACAAAAGTTTGTCATCCTGCGTGTCAGTCGTAGCCACCTGGGCGTAGACTGGGAACTTGACAGGATCCAAGTATTTTCCCTATAAGGAATTACATTTGGACCCCGGATCGGAGTCCGGGGTGACATCCTTTACAAGTTTATGCACCTAATTGTGAATAGCGTGTACTTTGCAGCACCTTTTCATAAATTGGAAACTGCTGACAGAATGTTTTAATTTCATTTTTTAGCTTACTCAAGAATGCATCATCGTTTCGTTTAGCGATCGCCTCGTCAATCCAATGAGCAACTTGTATAACATCTTGTTCTTTAAATCCTCTTGTTGTAACTGCTGGTGTTCCAATACGCATACCACTTGTAACAAATGGTGACTCAGGATCAAATGGAATCATATTTCTGTTCAACACAATGCCACACTTTCCAAGTGTTTCTTCAACTACCTGTCCGGTAATTTTATCAGTAACACTTCCTTGGTTTTTTGGGCGTAAGTCAACTAGGAATAAATGATTATCAGTACCACCAGAAACAATTCTATAACCAAGCCCTGCAAATGCTTGTGCCATTGCCTTAGAATTTGCAACAACCTGTTTTTGATATGACACAAACTCTGGTGTTAATGCCTCATTAAATGCAACAGCCTTTGCAGCAATGCTGTGCATCAAAGGACCACCCTGGCTTCCTGGCATTACTGCCCGGTCAAGTTTTTCAGCATGATCAGCCTTTGAAAAAATTAAGCCACCACGAGGACCACGAAGTGTTTTGTGTGTGGTGCTACTGACAAAGTCTGCATAACCAAACGGACTTGGATGCACACCCGCAGCAACAAGACCTGCAATGTGTGCCATATCAATTAAAAGAAGCGCATGGTTATTACGAGCAATTTCCTCAAGACGTTTAAAATCGATAAATTTTGAATATGCAGAAGCCCCAGCAACAATAAGCTTTGGCTTATGTTGATTCGCGAGAACTTCAATCTCATTATAATCAATATGCTCATCTTCTGGAGAAACACCGTAAGGAACAAAATTATAAATCTTTCCTGAAAAATTAACTTTGTGTCCATGCGTTAAATGCCCACCGGCAGCAATATTCATACCAAGTACCGTGTCTCCAGGCTCAAGAGCACTCAAGTAAACACACATATTTGCCGTTGATCCTGAGTGTGGCTGAACATTAATATGCTCCGCCTTAAAAAGCTTTTTACCCTGATCCTTAGCATAATTTTCAATCTGATCGACAACATCACAGCCACCGTAATAACGTCTACCTGGATACCCTTCGGCATATTTATTCGTCAAAAGCGACCCTGTTACCCCCATTACCGCAGGACTGGCATAATTTTCAGAGGCAATCAGATTGATACACTCCTCCTGACGGCGCCTTTCATTATCGATGAGCTCAAAAACGCGATCAGCAGACTCATTTGGCCATATTGACATATATTTTCTCCTTTTGCTTCAAGCACATTTATATTTGAAAATAATTGACTATTTGAAAATCATTCCTGTACTATAGAGTTATACCTAATTTGATATTTATTGAAGTGTACCACCTTATTTAAAAATACGGAGACTCGCAATGAAAAAAATATTTTTAAGTGTACTACTTTTAACCATGGCCAGCCCTCTCGCAGAATGCGGTAGCGGAGACTCATTCGCCGGCGGTTTAGCAGGCGGTGTTCTTGGTGGCGTGGTTGGAAGTGCCATTACAAAAGATAGACGTGGATCACGAGCAGAGGATGAAGCTCGCGAAGCTCGAAGAGAAACTGAACAATTAAGACGTGAACAAGCACGAGATAGAATGCAACAAATTGAACAAAAAGTAACCGCTGGTGGCATAAACTTTTTCTGGTTCTTACTCATTGGCCTTATCTTCATTCTACTTGTTATTGTTGGTGTTCTTATGTTTATGCTTTCCAAAAAAGGTCACAGCGGCCGTCCAAGAGGAGATCACTATGACAGGCGCAATTAAAAAATTAATTTTCATCCTTACCCTTGTACAACTTTCAAATGTGTACGCTGGTGGTGGAGACTCGTTTGCCGGTGGGCTTGCAGGCGGAATGCTTGGTGGAATGGTAAGACCTCGTGAAGAAAGAACTGTTGTTGTCAAAGAAGGTAGTGAAGCACGCAATAATGAGGAAGTGTATCGAACGCAACGCTTAGAAACCTTGAAAACTCACTTAGACGTGAAATTGATCACCTCCGAAGAGAAATCGACCGTTTACAACGTAGAGTTGACGATCTTGCGGCACGCGTTGGTAGTAGATAACAACTGAACTAAAAAAAATTACAGCACTGATGTCCGGAAATAGAAAATGGTTATACCGCTTCTGTTTCAATTCATCAGTGCTTTTTTTTATTTTCACTATTTCCTTTCTCTTATTATTTCGAGTAAGATATACTCCCCATTGAGTAGAGAAAACATTTAGAAACAGAGAGAGGAATTCATGTATTTAAAAACTTATGCGTGCCTTACTACTGTTCTCATTTTCTTATCAGGATGCTATTCGGAAAAAAATTCACCTGACTATAATGTTTCATCTCTCTCGTCTTTAAAAAATGTTTATCCGTGCATTGTTCTTGGCTCTGGAGCTGCAGGACTTACCGCGGCCAATTATCTTGCTCAAGCAAATATTCCCGTCACCCTCCTTGAAGGGAAAAAACCCGGCGGCGCCCTTGCACAGTCCGATTCTGTACGGAATTGGCCCGGCGTTATGAATGCGCCAGGACACGAAATTATTACAAGTTTAAGAAATCAGGCAGTAAAAAATGGAGCCAAAATCCACAAAGAACAATTAGTAAACGCAAATCTAACAACATGGCCTTTTGAACTTCTACTCGAAAATGTGGAAACCCAAAAAACCAGAACCATTAAAACGCTTTCATGTGTTATTGCCATAGGAGCAAAACCAAATTATCTACACGTACCAGGAGAACAACAATACTGGGGTAAGGGTGTTTCAAACTGTGCTGTTTGTGATGGCGGCCTCTATAAAAATAAACATGTGGCAATCGTTGGTGGTGGAGACTCAGCAATTGAAGAAGCATCATATTTATCAGGCATCGCAAAGACCGTTGATATTTTTGTCCGCAAAGATCACTTCCGTGCAAAAGATATCAAAAAGCGTGATGAGGTCGTTAATCGAGATAATGTACATGTTTTCTTTAATACTGAAGTTACCCAGATTAGTGGTGATAATAAAAAAATCACCAATCTTAAACTATTTAATAATCGTGAAAATAAATATCGTAACATTTCAATAGATGGTCTGTTCCTGGCAATAGGAGCAACGCCAAACACACAACTGTTTAACAATCAGCTGAAGCTTGACAATGCAGGCTATATAAAACTTTATCACGATCAAGAAACCTCGATCAAGGGGGTTTTTGCAGCAGGAGATATTTGTGACCCTGTATATAAACAAGCAGTCATTGCAGCAGGGCACGGCTGTATCGCAGCCCTTCAGGTACAGCACTTTTTACAGGATATAAACTACCAAGCACAAGGAGTATCGGTAAATAAGCAGGCTGAAGAAACAGAAGAACAAGAAATAAACTATATCGAAACAACCAGTACACAAGAATTCCACAAAGCACTCAACGCCTCCTCCTACCCTCTCGTTATTGATGTATCAGCTAATCTATGCATCAGCTGTAAAAATATGGAACCCATCTTTGAAAAGCTTGCTGATAAATTCAGAGGAAAAGTTAACTTTATGAAAGTTAATATCAGTAACCCCGCTATTAATATCAGCAGAATCACATCACTGCTTGGCGGCAAAGACATCCTGAGTGTTCCAGTCTTTTTATTTATCAAGGGGAAAAAAGAAATTGCTCGACTAGAAGGTGAAATACCTTTTGATAAATTTTCTCAAGAAATAGAGAAACTCCTACTCTAGCTAAATTGCCAAACCATTGAAAATAGACTGATAAAAAGCGTATTCTAATCATAGACCACAAAATCTAATGATTGGGAGCAGGGATGAAGCATTATATCAGGCAATTATTCAACAACATTACCGTATTTTTTTCTATTTCAATAACGTCTGTTATAGCAGCCATCATTGCACTTACCCTTATAACAACCAGCGTTTCCAGCAACATTGGACGTGGCGCAGGAGTTGTCCCTTATGCAATCATCAAAGATGATTCAAATGAAAGAAGAATAGTTTTCTTATTAGCAAAAGATGCTCATAGACCATATTTCTCGGGTTTTGGAGGAAATGCCCAAGCAACAGAACTCTTTGAAGAAGCAGCTAGCCGCGAAGCACACGAAGAAACAATGGGGGTTTTGTCAGGAACACATGGAGATCCAAAAAATCCAGACCTTTATAAACACGGTGTAAATTTTTTCAAAAAAAGAATAGATCAACATCCAATTATGATTTTTCGAGAACTAGAAAGGAATTCTAGAGAGAAACAGAAGCAAATATTTCGCTACGCTATGTATTTTATTGATGTATCAGATATTGTAAAAAAATATAAAGGACTCCAAAATATCACCTCTTCCTTGGATGCAACAAAAAATCGTTTAGCAAAAATAAAAAAATACCCATACGAATACCTCGAAAAAACAGAATTTAAATGGTTTTCCATCGGTAAAATTTGGCAGGATGTAAAAAAACTGTACAAACATCAACCTTATACTGGTAAATTTTACTTTCAATTTCTCGCAGGCCTACGACATGGAGAAATAGCTATTAAAAAGGAAAATGGATATAAAACTATTATAGAAAAGATAGGAACCGATCAAAAAAAATTCGAGCACTTCAAAGAAATTCTGATGAAAAAACTCTATAAAAAACGCAAACGTAGAAATAAACGAAAAACAGGTAAATAGATAAAACCATTAACCTTGTTGACTTATTACCTGCTCCTGATAGCATCATTGAACATTTAATAACAAATAAACAGGAGCCGTAATGTTCAAGCATTTTCTTTTATCTTCATTATTTTTAACATCTACAATCGCTTCCGCTAAAACCATTGAAATTCGAGAAAAAGGCGAAATCATTTATACCTATGACGATAAGGCTCAACCCATTTATTTTTACGATCATGAAAAGCATAAAAAAAACTTTATGCTGACCAATTTCTATCCCGAACATCTAATCTACATTGAAAATAAAAAGTGGCCGACGACAGAACACTATTACCAAGCAAAAAAATTTCAAGACAAGCAAATCCAAGAAAAAATTAGAAATTTGGAAACACCCGATGATGCACGAGACTATGCACACACTACAAAAGCAAAAAAAATCGTTCCAAAATCTTGGCACGTTAAACCCAAGAAAAGTGATGCTAGTGATTGGGATATCCCAAAAGTAAAAATCATGTATAAAGCAAACCTTGCTAAATTTAAACAACATCAAACACTACGTAATTTTTTACTTCAAACAGGTAATGCGCCACTCGCAGAAGATTCTCAACTTGATGAGACATGGGGAATAGGGGAAAAAGGCCACGGTAAAAATTTCATGGGCAAAATTCTTATGCGTGTTCGACACGAATTAAGAAAAAAATGCGTGTTACCATAATAATTCCCAAAACTTGAATTCTCTCTTTTTATTTATCTAGGCTGACAGTAGTAGAGAAGCCTAAATAATAAAGCAGGAAAATCCTGTTTTGGGGGAATTATTATGAAAAAAGCAAAATTATCTCTTACCGTTTTTATCACTACTATTCTCATTTGCGTCTTCACAACATTTGCGGAACGGGATGACATCAAGCCCGAACAAATACAACACCGGCTTCATGCCTCAAACAAAAAAGTCTCCAAACAAAAACCCATTAAAAAGAGAAAAAATATTGATGATATGCTGCAAGAAGCAGCCGACTCAGACCAGTCAGTTTTCTATCTTTTGTTATTAGCATTTATCGCAGGAATTCTAACAAGTTTAACGCCATGCGTATATCCAATGATTCCAATCACTGTGGGAATTTTACAAACACAACAAACGAAATCTCTATATCAGAGCCTACTCGCCGCAGCTACATACGTTCTGGGAATATCTGTCGTATACGCATCTCTTGGCTATATCGCCGCGACCAGCTCTCTTATTTTTGGTCAGTGGATTTCAAGCCCCTGGGTAGTTGGCTTTATTGTTCTTTTCTTTTTATATCTAGCATTTTCAATGTTTGACTTTTATGAAATCTATACACCCGCTTTTTTACAAAAACAACGCGGAGAAGAAAAACCAGACTCACTTCTCAAAATTTTTATTTTTGGTCTCATCTCTGGCAGCGTTGCTTCCCCATGCCTAACACCCGCCCTTGCGGTACTTCTTGCCATTGTTGCCAAACAAGGAAATCCCATTATTGGATTTTTAACATTATTTCTCTTTTCCATTGGAATGGGAATTTTACTCATTGTGGTTGGAACATTCTCCAGATCACTTGCTATGCTGCCACGTGCTGGTGCGTGGATGGAACATATCAAAAGCCTTATGGGTTTTGCCTTGATAGCAACCAGTGTCTATTTCTTACAAACATTTATCACTCAAGCAGTAGCCAACATTTTATATGCAGCTATTGCTGCAGTTGCCCTTGTCTATTTCTTTCTAAAAACACGATAATTCTCCCCCTATTCTCAAAAAATGTTATTTTTGGTAGGTTATCCTTTTATAATGCAGGATAACCTACCTTTTTTAGTCTCAATAGGATGTTAATGTTTAGTTTTATCAAAAACAAAATAAAGAAAGTCTACAGCGGTTTTACCAACAAAATCTCCTCACTCTTTACAGGAAGAACTGTTGATGATGCATTTATCAAGGAACTTTATGAACTCCTTCTCAGCGCTGACACTGGTGTAAAAACAACAAACCAAATTATTGAAGAGCTCAAAAAACGCATCGCTAGTAAAAATATAGAAACGAGCGAACAAGTAAAAGATGACCTTGAAGGGATTCTCCTTGATATTTTGGATAAAATAGAACGTCCAACAAAAATTCCTACCGTCCTCCTTATGGTTGGAATCAACGGTAGTGGTAAAACCACATTCCTCGGAAAACTTGCAAACCAAGCTCGATCTAACGGAAAAAAGATTCTTCTCGTTGCTGGTGATACCTTTAGAGCTGCCGCAACTCAGCAGCTTT
>JAUIHA010000126.1 GCA_030432505.1 bacterium
TTAAGAGGAAGGTTCAGCAAATGATCACTTCAGGTGATCTATACAAGCTTCCACTTTATTCAATAAACCATTAAATAAATAATTTTAATTCAATTTGAAATAATAGGCTTGGTTTTGGGCGCTTGAATGGTGTATTTCAGCGCCCTGATTGACATCTATAAGAAATGATTCATAATGGCTAGGTACCATTAGGTACGTATTTGGGGATATTTTAGGGATCGGTTATATGGCTGGGGGGTCATCAACGTGAACATCATTTCATTAAAAACAGCTCTGAAAAGACATATTTCACTTCTTTTCATCATATTATGTTTGAGTTTTACACCTCTTCTTTCAATGCAAGGTGGTATGCCGCTTGATGTGGGTGCCCTTTTAGGAGGTGACGGCCAAGTTAATCCTATGGATATGCTTGCAGGAAATGCGGATGGCATGGATATCATTAGTCAGATGTTTGATGCGCCAGAATTTCGTGAGTTATTGGAACAAATTAGGGATAGTGAAGTACGGGCTGAAGAGGAACGAAAAAGAAAGTTTGCCTTACTCCCTCAAGATTTACAAGATGCCATAAATTCATCGCGAGAACAGTATCAAAGTGCCGCTTTATTAGTTAATGTTGGTAATGCCCTTGATGCTCTTGTTAATTCAATAGTCCAGGATTTTCAGGGACTTTCAAGTTCTCAAGAAAAATTTCCTCAACATCAAGAGCTCATGCTCAGTGAGTTAAAAAAGCTCAAAGTAAGTTTTACCTCTGGTGAGTTTTCACGATTAGCAAGTGTTGATGAAACAAGTCCATTGTACGTGAGCATTGCAGATCCAGATAAAGCGCTTGAACAGCTAAAAGACTTGAATCCTCAACAAGATAAAAAAGTTCAGCAGACAGAGCCGTATACACAGGCTGATCTTAACTGCTGCCAAGAGCTTATTAATGTATTTTCTCAACAATACAAAGATAGCATTACATCTTCTCTTGCAGAAAAGATGAAGCTTCTTTTTGATATCATTCAAGATGTAAAAGAAAAGAAAATTGAAGAGTTTATTATCAAGGCACTATTATTTGTTGATCCACGAATTGAAGACGCGAAAAATGCATTGCTCAATACACAAAGTCTTTTTGAAAAATACATTTCAGGAGAAAATTCATTAACGTTTGATCAAGAAGATGAAGCATCAGATGTTATGCAGCAGATTGCAATAAGAAAAGAGACTATTAAGGCAATTAAAGAGTGGTATGAAACAGTAAAAGGATACGCTCGAACAATAAAAATATTTAGCGGTATCAAAAAGACTGCGTCGTCAGATGGAAAGAAGTTTAGTGACCTTGTTAAGATGCTTTCTTATGGGTATAACTATGTTTGGAAGATGGTTTTTTATGATAAATACAAGTATGAAAAACTTTTACTTCAATCTGAGGTTGACGATGAAAAAGGTATTTTAAAAACAATATGGGATAGCATTAGCACAAATGCTTTTATGAAAGCTGATGCAATTGATCTTGCGTGGCGTTCAGGGATATCTGCATGGTATTTCTTTGATATGAAGAATGATAATAGAAAAGGAAGCTTTTTCCGTATTGCCACAGGTAGAGATCCAGTTGAAAAATTAAGCTCTCTTGATTTTGTTATGCAAGATGCCATGGGTGCATTTTATATTATTCCACGGTTCTTTAATCCTTGCTTCAGTTATCCGCAGTTGAATAAGCTTCAAGGTGCATGGGCTGATGTTTTAGCTACGTATGTGTACTATCAAGTATTTCATATGAATCTTTTTAATTGTGACTTATTTAATGTATTCTCTGATAAAGAAACAGAATTACTTGGTGGGCGAAAAGAGTTTAAGGGCTTTTATGACACAATCTTGAGCCACTGGCCTGCAAAGTATCATTATTTTAAAAATGCTCTTAAGTATGCAACAACACAAACAGCACGACGTTTTGCATCTACATTGACGTATAAGCTGAGTGATTGTGTTAATCCTGAGACGCTAGAATCTTTGAATGATTACTCATGGGGAATCATCAGACCTGAAATGCTTTACTACATTATTGATGCTTCCATACCAGCATTTTACTCAAGTGAGTATTTTCCTAAATGGTTTGCAGAGTTTGATAAGGAAGATGCATATGGACGAGCACGCTTGTATAAAGTAGTGAGAAGCCAATTCGATTTAAGTGGGTTGCAAGGTAAAGAAGAGCTTATAATGTATGCAACTATGTCTCGTATGACAGACTTAGTGCGAGATGGGCGCAATATTAGTAGTACTACGCTCAAAGATACGCTTAATGATACACTCAAAAAAGCTGGAGAAGAGAATAGTAATTTTGGTGATAGAGTACTTAGGCGTTATAAATCAGCGAATAGTTTTTCTGTTGATGGTTACTACATAGAGCAAAAAATACTTGAGTATGTTTTTTCTTCTATTGGTAAATATTGGGGAAGAAAGCTATCCAAACGTTATGCTTCTCAGCTTTCATCTGGGGCCTATAAAACAGGACTATTCTTTGTAAGAACACTTACTGCATTTGGATTACTTTCTCAGGATTCAATTGATGAATTTAATCAAATGAAGAATATGCTGCCGATGCTGTTAAATCCGCAAGCTGCACTAACTGGTGACAGTAGCGTATCAACACAAGATAGTATTTTCTCTCAGTTGAAAGAGTTAGCACGAGATGTTGTTCTGAATCCTTCTTCTAAATTTAGACCACACATTGTTTATCAGTTGAAACAACAGGGTGTACTTGATGATTATGAAAAACGAGAAGAAGTCATTAGCCAAAGAATAATAGAATTCGCCGTTAAGGAGCTCTTTAAGAGAGATATTCTACTTCCTTCTGAAGCGGCACATATTATGAGTCGTATGCGAATGGGAGTAGATGAGGGTCTCATAGTTGACCATATCATTGATACCATTCATACGAATATGGTTGCTGTAGTTGGTGGCTTTGCAGGTGAAAAAGCTATGCAATTGACTGCAGACTGGATTTCATGGAAATATGGTCCATTTTATCCTAAGGTAAAAAACTACTTTATGGCGACAAGCTAAAAATATAAAAGAGGTACGGTAATTGCACCGTACCTCTTTTTCTTTGTAATTTCTTCACGAACTTTATATGCACTTCTTATACTTACGTATGATGATTAAGTAAGACTCATAAAGGGGGAGAAAGTATGAAGATTCGTTTATATCAAATTTTTATTGCTCTTATGTTTACGTGTTGCGTTCAAGCATCACAACCTGCAGTTGTAACTGTTCCTGTTGCAAATCTTTATAAACGTCCTCATATCACGCACCATGTACTGGCACCCGTTACACGTTCAAGCCGTGTGCCAAATCTTAAATCACAGGTTGTTTTTGGTGAGCGTTTGGTGGTACATCAACAGAAGAATGATTGGGTGCATGTTGAGGCGGTTGAGCAGCGTGTGT
>JAUIHA010000127.1 GCA_030432505.1 bacterium
CTGAAATCCCTGCTTGGGACAAAATTTTTTGCGATGCCACCGGAAAAACATGCCTTGATACAACACAAGCCAAGGCCTTTGTGAAGTCGGGTTTTTGTATTGATGACTTCATGGTCATTCCTTGAAGAGTCCAAAATTATTTGGGAAAAACATGATAGCAATCAACACCCCAAATTCAATTAGGGTCCTATTTTAACGTTTTTTGGGAAATTCATTTCTCCTTTTTGTGATCCCCTTTTGACCAGCCTTGATCGTACTTTCCCTAACAACCTATAAAATTTAAATATTTTGCCCTCATCATGGCAGCAAAAAGTAAAAAACGCATGGTTTATGCAGAACAACAAGTACGCGCCCTGCTCCGTCAAAAACACCGTATTCCAGATAACCAAGAAGATGATTTTACCATCTTCACACAAGACGATATCTCTCAAGCAAGTGAAGCGGCAGCAAGAGTATTGAATATGCTTTTGCTCTTTGTTGCATCTATTGCACTCATTGTTGGTGGAATCGGCATTATGAATATTATGCTTGTTTCGGTAACAGAACGAACCCGAGAGATCGGTATTCGTATGGCACTTGGTGCAACCACAAGTAATATTTTGAATCAATTTTTACTTGAAGCGATCACCATTTGTTTTTGTGGCGGCGCACTTGGCGTGATACTTGGCGTTACCGCATCAAACATTATCGGCATGTGGCTTGGTTGGCCGATTTTCATATCACAAACATCTGTTGGCATTTCACTTGGATCATCAGCACTTATAGGCCTTTTCTTCGGTTACTACCCAGCATACAAGGCTGCGCATCTGAATCCTGTTGAAGCATTAGTTGAACGCTAGTTGGTAGCAAAATTATCAAAAATATTTTTGATTTCCTGCATCGCATCTTTATTGTCTTCAGACGTAAAATCATCAATAATATCCTGTGCTCTATTACCGAAGTCATCAACAAGTGAAGTGTTTATACCAGCTTTGAGAAGAAGATGTACAATACCCGGATATCCGTACATAACAGCATAAAACAGTGCCGTCATCTCACAATAATTTTGTGCATCCAAATTTACTACCTCCAAAGAAATTAATCTCTTTATATACTCTTCGTCTCCTACTGCTGCCGCTAGATGAAGCTCAGACATTAAGTCAGCCCCATGCTGCAAAATAACATCTTCTGCTTCATCTTCATTACGATCTCCAAAATAAGTAGTATTTCTCTTGAAGTGATATGGAGCAAACTTCTTTTTTAGTGTCCATTCATTTTCAAGAAGCTTAAGAGGGTCATACCTCCGACTACTCAATTCATCTGCCCAATAAAACTGCTCATAAGCATCAGCAGCATCATTATACCCAAAGCACAGCAGCAGATCGTAAAATGAAAGCTCTTTTCCATTCAAATAGCAGCACAAAACTCCGGGCTTAAACTTGATAATATCTGGAATCTTTTTTTGACTTAAAGCCCATATCGCATTAAATGCTGGTGCAGTAAAAAGTCTGCCAGCGTGGATAGTGCTCGTAAAAAAAAATAACAAACTAAAAAAGAGTTTAGTCATTATCGCTCTCACTATCGCTAGCATCATCACCATCACCCCATTTATCCATTTTTATTAAGATTTCTTTGGTGCGATCACTAGTTGCATAAAATTTATTGGAATTAATATCTCGCAATTTAAAAATAATGTCTGTCAACAACTCATGCTCGTCGTCATAAATTACTCTGCCACATGCTGTTCTGTATGTATCAAACATTAACAATAACAAATTGAATTGATGCGGCGTCATTGAATTAATAAGATGAAAGTTAGGAAAGTCCTCATCATTTATTTCTTCATGCACATAAAAAATTGGATATTCCTCACTTCCAATAGTTAGCATCAGTTCATCATTTTGCCCTTGGCTTTCAGCATCTGCATCATAATCAGAACTTTCCTGAGTATCGACCTGCTTCACCCAAGGTACCATTTTAAATGATGCCGTAGAAAAAAAACAATTGAAACAAAGAAATAAACAGAAAAAGAAAAACATATATTTTAGATCCTATTATTTTAATTATTAACATTGGCTAGCGCACCATTAGGACGCCATCCTTGAGCAAGCAGTTCACGATAGATATCATCTAACAGTTTGTAATCATGATACAACATCGCTTTGTACAAAAGCATACGAACAATTTCATGAAAATCATGCTGCCTTATTTTATTCAAAAGAGCAATAGAGGCTTTGTCTCCCACTATTCCTTGATATAAAGCATCTACTGTATAGTCCTTTCCAGCAATTTTAATAGTAGCAGAGCCGGCACCAGGGCTACCAATACAACTTCCAAATACAAAAACTAAACAAAAAACAACTTTATTCACTATACTTTTCATATTACTTCAATCCAAAAAAAACAAACTTACGCTTCTTCCTTGCTATTTTATACTCTTTTGTTTCTACAATAAAATTTTCAGCTTTGGGGTCACACTCCCATTCATCACTTGCCCAATATACTAACTTGGCATCTTTGTAGCGACATCCAGGCTTAAACATACGGCACAATTCTTTTTCTCCTAGAGCAGCACGCGTTACAAATAAATCAACATCATATTCGGTAATACGCAAGAAAGTGCGCCAGTCATACCCACAAATCTCAACGTCATCAAGCTCAAGGATGTTAGCAACCTCAGCCAAAAAGCGCTGCTTTTTCTTGGTAACCTCAATCAAAATCACCTTAAGGTGTGGGAACATAATTTTGAGCGGAATGGCAGGAAAACCACCTCCTGTCCCAATATCAGCGATTGTCTTTACCTTACTAAGGTCTAGAGCACCCCTGAGAGCCATGCTATCACTAAAATGCTGACGGACGATGGCTGAAAGCTGGGTTAATGCTGTCAGGTTAAATTCCTCATTTTTCTGGGATAAAAACGCCTCATATTTGCGAAATTTGGCCAATTGCTCGTCTGAGAGGCCCTCTAGCTCCTGAAAATCACTCCATACCTTCTCTGGCGATTTTTCACGTATTTTCATAAAAAAACCTTATTTCTGTTTAAAAATTAAAAAAATTTCAAATTGTAGATTTTTTTAACCCAAACCTGATATAATCGATATATAAAAACTATATAGACATATTCATAGTGAATGTTGAATAATCACTAAGGTGGGGCTAAAACAATGATAATAAAAATACCAAAAAAGCACATTAATTCTAGCTTTCTCTATCTTCTCGTGTGCCTTTTGAGTACAACAATCAATGCTGATAACCGTATAGTTATGCACCTTCGGCACGCTCCAGCTAAAATCATACAAGAAGTAAAAAAAGAAGCACAGAGGGAAAAAGGAATTAAAAAATTTGGATGTGGATTTTTCATGATCCACTCTAAAAATTTAATTTTTTTTTCTTTAACCTCTTTTATACTACGTTTTAAAACA
>JAUIHA010000128.1 GCA_030432505.1 bacterium
TTTTACTTTGACGGTGATGTCATTTGGCTATGAGTTTATGTGGACGCTGCTTCAGTTGGGTCGGTTTATGTCTACTATTTCTAATGGGGGGCATATAGTGAAACCAAAAATTTTAGTTGATGAGCCGGTGGTGCGTTCAGAAAAGTTATATAGCAATCATGCGATTGAAAGTACGAAAAATGTACTCGAAAAAGTTTTGGAGTCATTCCCCGTTAAAGGCTATCGCCTTATCGGCAAAACGGGGACGGCACGAATGATGAGAATGCGTGAATATTCAACGAAGGATCATCGTTTTACGTGTGCAGGAATGATTGAGTCTGGAGATTATAAACGCGTTATCGTAACGTTTGTTTTGAATTCAAAGAAATCACATCTCTGGGCACGCCAGGTTGCAGCTCCATTATTTCATCGTGTTGCAAAGCGTGTTGCCTACCATGAACTTGGGCATCAACGTTGAAAGGCGTTTTTAATGTAGGTGATTTTACACTGATCATTCTCTGGGGTTACCGTTGCAACATCAAACCGAAGTACCTTATCGGTAAATTTGTTCTTTAGAACAAATTGTTGAGCGGTTTTTATCAGTTTTTGTTGTTTGCTACGAGTAACAGTATTTGATATTGGAAAGTAGGTTGTCTTGCGTGTTTTAACTTCAACGAAAGCAAGAGTTTCTTCTTTGGACGCAATGATATCAATTTCGCCAAGACGGGTCTGAAAATTCAGGCTTAAAATGGTATAGCCAAATTGTTGAAGCCAGCGGGCAACGGCGTGTTCGCCTCGCTGGCCTAATTTTTTTGTTTCATTCATGAATGTTTTAGAATACGAACTTATTGCTCTTAGTGATTAATGATTTTGTCATGTGTGTGTAGTGAGAATTTGGGTATTTTGAAATAAGCTCTTCAAGCGTTTTCTCAAGAGAGTCAACATTCTTTTGCTTATGAGCAAGCTTACACTCGAGGTAAAGAAGTCGAGGCTCGAGGTTTTTTTGCTTATCAAGAAAGTGATCACGTAAATAGCTTAAGCGATTTTGTGCCGCATCAAACTTCTTACGCTTGAGATAGAAGTTGTACACGTAGATTTCTTTATTAATGAGCTTGTTTTGACAGGTGCTCATGATGTCTTGTACGTCCTTTATGTACTGCTTGTTACTTGGATTGTTCAAGTAGCCCTGACAGTGCGCTATTGTCTCTTGTGTTGCAGTTTGGTCGCAGTCGGTTCTAAGCGTTTGGTAGTATTGTGATTTAATAGCCTGATAACGAGCATACTCAGCTTTTTTGTTTGAAGGATAGTAGGCCGCAAAATTTGAGTAAAGTTTTTCAGCTGATGCGTGGTTTCCTTGCTTGAAATAGGTTTCCGCGAGCATGAGTTTGTGCTTTGCTGCGTCTTTGTGCTCAGGATGCTTTCTGATAATTTCTTCTAGACACTCAGCTGCATCATCAAGCTTATTTCGCTCAAGGCTTGCAAGAGAGCGCTTTTTGAGCTCTTTGAAATTCATCTCATCCTTGTCTTTTTGCTTAGAACATGAGGTTAAAAGCAGCAGCGATGAGGCAAAAGCCAGGGTAAGTGTTTTTTTAAGGATAAAGGAGAAATTCAGGTTTTTTAGCATTTTCATAGTGTCCTCAAACAAAAATGACGTCCCAATCAGACCAGTCTTTAGTATATACGGATTCTCAAATCATGAAAGAAGCAACCAATTTTAACCTGAAAGTTTTCTATCTGTAACGATTTTTCGGCCATTTGAGCCAAAAGCCATAGTATGGTAAAATAAAGTTACTAAATGTGGTTATATTAGAGGTTATTCTAAATAAATGGGGGTACGTATGAAACGTACGTTTTCAAAACTTTTGCTCGTTATTTTTTTAGCATCATTTGCTTTTCAGACCGGTATTGCTGCTGAATTGTCGGCTCAAAAGGGTGAAGTTGTAAAGATTTCAGAAAATGCTGAAGAAACAGAAAAGAATATAGCTTGTACCTCTTTAGGAAAAGTTGGATCGGGCGCGTTAAACTTGTCTGAGAGGTTAGCAAAGCGAATTTTGTCTTTATCCAAAACTGTTTATGGTGTTTCTCTTCCAAAAAAGATTGCCGCATTAGTGATGGTTGGATTTGTGATTCAAAAAACATATGGTGAAGATGTTTTGTTAACTAAGTTTATTGTTCCGCTTACCCAAAATCTTGGATACTATGTAACTGCAGTTGTTGCTACGCTTGTAAAAGCGGTAGTAAGTGGTTTTAAGGCTCCCATTGATGATTGCTTTAATTCAGAAGAATGTATTTTAGAGATTCAGGATTTTATAGGTAATGCAACAAAAATTACAGGTAAAGGCATTGCCATTGGAGCAGAAGGTGTTGGACAGGGATTATTTGATCTTATTAAAAGTGACCCTGTAGGATCTGTCAAATCTGCCCTTGGACTCGCCGTGTATGGTGGTTCGCGTTGGTTTTTCAGATAGGACTATCTGAATGATTTTTAATGAAGTTACTAAATGAATGAGGTTATATTATAGGTTATTCTAAATAAATGGGGGTGCGTATGAAACGTGCATTTTCAAAACTTTTTCTCGTTATTCTTTTAGCATCATTAGCTCTGCAGAGTGGTGTTGTTGCTGACAACAGCCAAGAACTCGACCTTTTCAATGAAACGGTTCCTACTTCTATAGAGTTGGATCAAAGTATTCTTGATGGATTAAAAAAAGATAACGGTATCAAGAAGCTACTTGAAGGTCTTCAAGATGGTATCGGCAAAGATGTAAAAGATATCGAAATTACCGCGCAAGCAAAAAATAAGCTTCAGGGTACGCTTGATAAGCTTGAGCAAGCTCGAAAAGATTTAGAAATCAGAATTAAGCTTGTCAAAGATAAGAAAAAAGTTGGTAAGATTCAAAAAACTTTAGATAAGATCGGATCACTTATTTCTAAGACAGCTAAGATTGTTAATAGTTCAATAAAACCAACGATTGAAGTGACAAAGTTTGTTCTTTCAATTAAGGGTGTATTAGCATTATCACTTCTCGGTTGTTTCTCTGCATGCGTATCTGAGAAACTCTTTGGTGAGGATTATGTTTTTGCCAAAGTGGTAGTTCCTATGACGGGTAAATTTGCAAAGCATTTTACGTATGTGATCGCTACTGTTGCCAAGACAGTGGTTGCTGGATTTAAAGATCCTATTATTGGTTGCCTTGACGATGTTAAGTGTAAAGGCGAAGTAACAACTATTGTATCAGAGCTTGCTAGTATCTATGCACGAGCACGAGGTATTGTAGCTAAAGGTGTTGTGTGGGGTCACATTACAGCATTTGCTACTGATCCCATCGGCGTGGGTGGATCCGTACTTTGGTCTTTAGGTGGTACCGTTTCGGGTATTGCCGTGACTGTGGCTACAGGCTTAAGAGGGTA
>JAUIHA010000129.1 GCA_030432505.1 bacterium
ACAACCTTTTTCACTACGTTCACTACCGGTGTTGCTACTTCTACAACCGGGTCAATAATTCCTTCTTTAACTACATTAAAAGCAGTTTCAGCACGTTTTTTGACCCAATCAAAAAGTCCTGCTTGTTGTTTAAACTGTATTGCTAAGTAGTCATTAAGATCAAGATCGGCTGTGTAGAGCATCTTATTAAAGAGTGCTTGATCGCTTGCCAGAGCAAACTGATAATGCTGGTTAACAAGTGGTGATCCTGTTAGTTGTTTTTCAAATAGTGATTGATGATAGTTGAAAGCAACCAACTCTTTCTTGAGCTCTTCAATGCGCTTTTTACGTTCATTTATATCTCTTTGTAGTCCATTTACTTTTTCTTCTGCTTTTTGAACTTCCTTACGTGCTTTTTCAAGATCGCCGCTAACATCATTTTTGATGGTGGTGAAAATCTTAGTCATTTCTTTTTCAGCAAAATCTCTAAAATCATCTTTAAAGATTCCGTTAAAGGTGAAATCTTCAACAAGTGCAAGAGTTTTACCAACGGACTGTGCATCAAGCCTTACTTTAATCTTATCACCAAACAGCGATGTTTCTGTTGCAAAGCTCATGCCATTGAAATTAAATTTCCCTTCAGTTTTACTTTCTGCTTTAAACATGTTGAGCTTTTCTAAGAATATGAGCTTTCCAGAGAAGAAGAATTCTTGGCGCTTGAGGGTGAGCTCACCATCCAGTGTTGGCCCATCATCTTCAGTTCCATATTTTTGGTCCATACCAGCACCGGTAATTTCAAACAGCCCTGGAATTCTAATTTTGCTCATTGCACCTTTACATTTAATTCCATCGAAGCTGAGTGACATATCGACAAGTGCGTTAAATGTTTTTGGTGCTTTGGGGTCGATAAACTGGAAAACGTTGGGAATATTAATTTGTCCTGTCAGGCCAATACCTGGGTCGATATAAATTTCACCAATTTTTGTTCCTTTTGGTGCAAAGGCAATTTTACCCATAAAGCCGATATCAGGAACGTTGTCTTTTGGTATTTTGATATCAAGGTCATTAGCGAATTGTACAAGATCAGCAAGCTTGACCATCGTTTCTTCTGGTTCTTCATCGCCGTCAGCTTTTAATTCTTTTACAAATTTTCCCACAAGCGCAATGTTATCAATGTCGGTTGAAAGGTTGATACCCATTTGTGCAACTGCATCACCAACTTTAATACCGCCAATGATTCCAAAGGTATTCGGTAAAAGTCCGGTAATATTTGAGGTGACTGTTGACACTGCAGATGCTCCCGTAGCTCCACCTGATCCGGCTGCAACGCCACTGGCACCACCGCTGGTAGCAACTGTTCCTGCGCCACTTGCGCCTGTTGCACCGCCACCAACTGTTGTTGCAAGAAGGCTTAACAAACGTTTTAAATCATATCCAACTTCAAGGGCACAGTTTTCAATAGCAAGTTTATCTTTTTTTAGCCCGAGCATTGAGGCAATGCCAAGCGGATTTTCCCAACGGCCAATCAAACTTCCAGAACCGGTGAGCATGAGTCTATTTAAATCAAAGGTGATCGCACCCATGAGTTCTTTGTCTTTTGGCGTTGGTTTAATTTTGACGTATACACGTGCACCCACTGTTGGACCATCACCAGAGATGAAAACTTCTATATTACCACCCATCATGCTTGGCCCATTAGGAATAGACAGCAGTGGAATTTCATTTTTTGATAAAACCATTTGAAGCGCAAGGTCTGCTAAGTTGATACCAACAGAGCCATATAATTTTACACGATCAGGAATTGCCATGAACGGTGGGATGCTCTTGAGAATGGCGAGAGCTTTTTCATCTTTAATGAAGTTCATTAGGAAATCATTGAGTGGAAAATCTGCGACAAGATTTATACCTTTAACCACGCGAACTCCAAGGTCTTGGTCAAAGTAACGTTTATTAGAAATAACGAGTTGTCCATTCGCGAGCTCAATATCATCAAGG
The DNA here is from genome assembly GCA_030432505.1 of bacterium. GTDB lineage: Bacteria > Babelota > Babeliae > Babelales > RVW-14 > JAUIHA01. The sequence goes on from JAUIHA010000129.1 coordinate 1,975, forward strand.
AAGGTATTTTTTGCTTCGGGAATAATGTCAGAAATGCGAGTGGTTGCTTCAAGTTTTGAATAGAGCAAGAGTTTTGGTCCAATTTCAATGCGTGATGTTGAAAAGATATTCAGGATTTGCGTGGTACCTTGCAGAAAGATTGCTTTTTTCTTTATATCAAGACCAAGGAATACGTCGTGCATTTTTATAGAATCAAGTATTGGGATTCCTCGAAATGGAACTATTGGTTTATCTTCACCAAACCCTGCCTTAAATTGTACGCCGCCTTTTTTGCTGACAATAATTTGTGTTTTCATTTCTGAAAAATCTTGAGCTATTGGGAGTGGCATTTTCTTTGTGAGGTCAGAGAAATCTGAAATACCAGTGAGTGTGAGGGTTGGATTTTTAAAGTTACTGATTTTCATTGAAACCATTTTTGTTTCAAGAAAATCAATGGGTGTTCCTTTGAGCGGTGGAATAAAAGTAGAAAGACGAAGATTTGTAAGTTTTATTTCTGCAAAACCAGAAAGATTTTCAAGTCCAATGTTAACTTCGACATCATCTTTTCCTGTGCGTGAAAAAAGTGATGTGCGGGCAAAAAGACGTTGTGTTGTTCTCCCAAGTGCCAGATAAAGTTTTTTGATGGTTAATTTTTTCCATGGGCTGAGTGGAATACTAAATGGTTTATCAAGACCTATGGAAAATAAGGTATCTTGTCCGGGTATAAGACGTTCAAGGCCAAAGGTGGCTGTACGCCCAAAAAGCATAGCACTTCCTTTAATCTGTAAGCCTGCTTGCGTGCTCAGTGCTGCTTTTGGTGGGTTGATAACAAGTGGCCCAATTTTTAATGGTCTGAGTTCTTTAAGGCTTCCAACAAACATATATTGTTCTGTTTCTAAATCGGTGTAACCACTCATCTGAAACGTTCCGATGCGTTCAATTGGTAAATTAAAGTTGAATTGAGGTTTGCCTTGAATATTTTTTGGGAGTTCTTCGAGGAATGCTTGTTGTGCAATTGGTTCTTGTATTGCTTGCTCTTGTACTACTACTTCTTCTTCTTGTTCAGGTACTGCTTGTTGCTGCTGGTCTATTGGTGGTTGGGCTCTTTTGACAGTAGGCTGAGGTGCTTGTTTTGCAACTACTTTTTTAGGTAATACTTTTCGAGCGGGTGTGGTTGCTTGTTTCTTCGGTTTTGCTTGGCGTGCTGATGCTTCTTGCCCAAACAACAGAAAAATAGCGAGTAATGTTGAGAAAAATGTGGGTATCATCAATGCCTTGCCCCCAAATTGAATGACACAGTATTCATAACAAATTATATATGAGTATCACATGCAGCTTGTTATGTTT
>JAUIHA010000130.1 GCA_030432505.1 bacterium
CAACGATAGGAGCGAGAGCAACCTGAAGATCAACGTTTGTTGATTGTGGAAGCTCGATATTTGTATATACTTTATCGGTACGGTCTTTTGCGTGGTCAAAAATTTCGATAGGATCCACTTCAAAAGCCATAGCAAGTTTTTTAAGAGCATCTTCATTCCAGCGTCTTGTACCATTTTTAATATGCGTAAGGTAACTTTCAGACATACCAGTTTTCTCTGCAAGAACCTTAGTAGTCCAGCGACGCTCACGGAGCATTTCTTTTACACGTAATTTAGTTGAAACCATGATAACCTCCTTTAATAAGTTATGTGCTTCATAGTATAGCTGTCATCCTGAATTTATTTCAGGATCTCAACATTCCTAGTTAGACTTATTCTTATTTGCCAAAATAATATAAAAACGCATAAGTATGCGCTATTTCTAATATACACTATTCTTTCAATTAGTCAATCAGGTCGGCATAAAGATGGGTAAATAAATTCAATGTGTGCTACTAGAGCGGGTTTTGTGGTTTTTATCTGAAAATACGGTGAAATATGCTCCTAGAGGTGGTTTTGGGTGTTTTATACCTATTCTCTTGTCTCTTGGAAAAAGAGGTGCTTGGGGTTAGAATAGGCCCGAATGGGCCTTCCCGTCGATTATTTAGTCTGTTTGTGCAATGATTTCCTCAATCTGCTGGGCGAGCTCATTTATTGTCTCATTGTTACGGTTAACGTTTTCGAGAGCTTGTTTCGCGAGTTCGATAACCTGCTTTTCTTCATTTTTTTCTAGCTCGAGTTGTGAGATTTTCAGAAACATTTTTAGAAGTGCAACCTGCTGGTGGATGTTATTTTGATCAAGCGTGTTTACTATAGTGTTAAGCAGCGTTGCAAGTGCTTCACTCAACTTATCAGCTTCATCTGTATCTTCTTCAAGTTTACCTTGTTTAGCCAGATTTTTAAAATAAATTATACTTACGAGTTGGTTATCAGCATTAGTGTTTGTAGTAAGAGATAGAAAATTTTGTTGAAGTTTTTTGCTAAATTGGCTGTAGAGTGTGTTGATTGCCGTGTCGATTTGTTTTTCTATTTTTTCTTGTTTGCTTTCTTCTATGAGAATATCTTCATAGTCGTCTGCATATTTAATATTGAAAATTACTATGTTTTTGTAGAGCTTGAAAAGTTGATCAAAATTACGAGGAATGCCTTGTTGCAATTGTTGAATAATATGCTGTGCTAGCTTTTCAGCGTTCTCAAAATTCTTGACGAGCATTTTTATGTGATTTGCTATAGGCTTAATTATTTGATGTTGATCATTTATCTTTAGTAATGCTTCTGTTGTTAGCGCATAAACTTTCTTTGCTTCTTCTGGTGTTAAGTCTTTGTTATATATCTTGAAAAGTGACAGTAGGAAAACAAATTGTTGAACAATGTTTGTTTTGTTTAAATTGGTAAGCACATTTGTAAGCAATGTTTCAAGTGCTTCATTATAATCGTCGTCATCATCTTCATCGTCAAGTTCTAGAAAACAAAGCATGGCAATAATTTGTTCTATTGAGTTCTTACTGGAAGCAAGCTGTAAAGTTTCTTTTTCATAGGATTCAAGTAACTTTTTATGAATTGAGTTTATATTGTTATAAGATGTTTTGTTGTGCTTGATCTCTTGTAAAAAAAGATCAGTATGAGTGATTGCAAAATTTACTATTTTCTTTGAAAGTGCAAGAAGATCTTTAAAATCACCTGGGAGTTTTTTATTCAGTTCTTGTTGAATGCTTGCAAATTCTTGCTGAGGGGTCAGAAAAGGCCGAGTTGGCGACAGCTTATTTTTAATATTTTTTAGAACATTGGAAAGTTGAACTAATTTAGTTTGAAATGTTCGTAACACTTGAGTTAATCGATTTGTTTTTGCCGTGATTTGTTGTTTCTCGTTAAGGGCTTTTCCCGTGATGACTGTATAAGCATTATTGTGTAGTGAAGTGATAAAAAAAATCACCGAGATGACATATAGTTTCATAAATATATCCCTATCTTAAGGACAAAAGAGGCCCATTCGGGCCTCTTTTGTCCTTAATTTTTTTAGATTGCGTTTTCTAGCGCGCCGAGTGCCATTTCACCTAGGAATTTTGCTAAAAAGCTTCCCCCAGCTTTGACGGTTGCGCCAATAGTTGCTTTTACCTCAGGGCTTGCTAAGAACTGTTTACTTTTATTCCAGCATATGCTCAAACATTTACATTGACAGCCATTGGTATCGCCTTCTTCTGCTTTCGCAACGTCAGTATCATTTACCGTTACTGCTTGGCTTGGAAAGTCTTTATCAAAGTATACTTCTTGTCCTACTTTTATTTTCTTCTTAAAGAATGGGTTATTTTCTATAGACAATTGTAAATCGATGATGAGTGGTCTTATGTGTGGATTTGCTGGTAAACGCTTTACTCGAGAGGAATTGAGCTCGAGTAGGTGACGGTAAGTTTTTTCATAAATATCGGTGTTATTAGGTTCTTCTAGTGTTACATTTTCAAGACTTGTTGAGATGTCTTCCATTGCTTTATTAAGTGCTTCTTCGTCACTTTCACTTTCATCGTTTTCCATATCAAAGTAGTGTTGAGGCGCTCGCGGTTTATCTTGGTGAGCTCGGTTTAATGGACGAGCTTTGCGGCGTGGACGAAATGCATGACTTACAAGGCCAAGTACATTTCGTGTATATTCATTCCAGGTGAAGTAAATGGGAATAATACCTCTATTGATACATTGTTTTGCATGGCGGTTTATCTCTGCTGCATCATGCATAATGCCGTCATCTGTGAGCTCAATGAATTGTGCTGATGATGCAAGAGTGACTTTGTTGATGTAATTTGAATTTTTGTTTACATGGTTTTTTACGGTATTAAGGAACTTCGTTGATTTTAATGTTTTTTGAAGTCGTTGGAGAATCACTGTAAAGCGCCCAGTTTCTTGTTGGTCTGCAACAAAAAATAAGCCAGTTTTCAAATGAAATGTTTTTGCTTGCATAGTGCTGTGCATTGTACCTAAAAAAAATGTTGCTATAACAGCAACTCTAATAAAATTCTTCATCCTAAACTCCCCCCTATAAGAGCTAAGAAAAAACAAATGACAATGTAATCCTAATTATAAAAACTTTGCCTATTTAAAAGCAATAAAAGAGATTTCTGTGTCACCCTTGTATCTTAGAACAAGAAAATTTAAACTTAAATTTTAAGTTTAAAAAGGCTAGTAGGAGCCTGTTTCACCCTTGGTTACTTAAAACCGAA
>JAUIHA010000131.1 GCA_030432505.1 bacterium
CTGACGCTTTGTCTAATCAAGTTTTAAAACACATGCTACTTGTCAGCAGCTTCGCCAGAATTGCCTTCCTGATCTGACTTGGCCTGAGGATCTGATTTAGTGTCATCGCTTTTGACAGACACCATCTTGCCCAAAAGACTCTTCGCATTTTCTGCCTTATTGGCTTCTTGTTCCTGCTGTGAGATAGCGTGAAGTTGCCTGCGTGAGGCCCCGAGAGTTGTATAAAGGCCTTTAAGCTTTTTACTAAAAATTTGCAGTGATTTTGTCAATCTTTGTGTCAGCGAAGTGAGTCTTCCGGTGAGTGCTCTAGCTTTTGCGGGTGTTACAGGTGTTTCTTGGGAACTGGCGTGTTGAGTGAAAAATACGATAGAAAAGAGAAGTACATATAGTATTTTTTTCATTAAGAATCATCCTCTAAAACGAGGTCATCAAGTTTATTGAGAGGATGTTTTTCGTCGCACATTTTGGCAAGATGCTTATTTGAAACGTGGGTGTAAATTTGTGTTGAATTGATAGTTTTGTGCCCGAGTAATTCTTGAATAACACGCAGGTTTACCCCCTTATTAAGAAGGTGGGTTGCAAATGAGTGACGTACTTTGTGTGGAGTTAATTTACGGTCAATCTTTAAGAATTTACGGAACATTTCAAAAACGCGTTGTACCGAGCGTGTAGTGATTTGCGTTCCGTTGCAGTTTAAAAATAAACATTCGGGGTCTTTACCCTTGAGCATGGTAGGGCGTTCCTTAAAAAGATACTCTTCGAGTGCTTGTTGTGCCTTTGATCCAAACAGAACAATGCGTTCTCGTTTTCCTTTACCGCGGATAAGAATACTCATATCTTCAAAATTGATATCGTGAAGACTAATCTGTACCAGCTCACTACACCGTATACCAGTTGCGTACAAAAGTTCAAAGAGTGCTTTGTCGCGGTGTGGGTATTTGCTTGGTAAATCGTCTTTGCGTATTGAATCCAGAAGATAAAAAACTTCATCTACGGTTAAAATTGATGGAAGTTTTTTATCAAGGCGAGGTGATTTGATACTTATTTTTTGGGAGATGCCTTGAGCTTTTAAAAAGCTTAAGAATGATCGTAAACTTGAAAGTTTTCGGGCGAGTGACGTTTTGCTAATTTTTTTATAAAAAAGTGAAACATTATAGCGTCGTATAATTTTTTCAAAGGTTAAATTATCAAGGCCTTCTTTCGAACCGATGTGTTGCCAGAAGTCGACCAGCTGAGTGAGGTCAGACTCATAAGCACGTAGGGTATGTTTAGAAACGTTTTTTTCGACATCCAAAAAGACGAGGAATTCCTCCAATTTGTCCTGAAACCGTTTAAGTTTCAATGCTCTCTCCTTCATTGGTTTTATTTCTAGTTTAGTTAGAATAGTATAGTATAGATGAGAAAATAAATATTTTGATTGTTTTGAATGATACCCTTCGAGGCAACATGTTACTCATGTTGTGCCTCAGGGCGAGCGATCCTTTGTATAGTGCTATTCAAGTTTAACATGATGTCACCCTGAACTTGATTCAGGGTCCAAATATTTTTCCTTATTAATTATGAAAAATGTTATAGAAAAAATTATTTCTATTCTCGAGCGAGAAACAAAAGACTTCATTCAACCAATGTCTGAGATACTTATTGAAGAATACGGCCGAGACCCATATCTTATTTTAATTGGCTGTCTTTTGAGCTTGCGCGCTAAAGACACAACAACAATTCATGTATGTCGAGATCTTTTTAATCAAGTCAAAACACCACAAGAAATGCTTGATTTGCCTCGAGTGGAACTTGAGAAAATTATTTTTAAGACCGGTTTTTATAAAAATAAAGCAAAAGTGTTGCATGAGGTGAGCCAGATTATTATTGATCAGTATGATGGCAAGGTTCCTGATAGTCTTGAGGAGCTTTTATCAATTCGGGGTATTGGCATAAAGACTGCTAACTTGGTGATGGGGATGGCATTTCATGTTCCCCGCATTTGTGTTGATACACATGTGCACCGTATCTCAAATCGATTAGGTTTGATTCGGACCAAAACGCCTGAAGAAACTGAGCAAGCGTTGATGAAAAAGCTGCCAGAAAAACATTGGATATTGTGGAATAAACTTCTCGTAATGTGGGGGCAAAATATCTGTGCCCCCATTAGTCCTAAATGCAGCCAGTGTGCAATTAATCATTTATGCCAGCGTGCTGGCGTGATGAAGAGTCGGTGAATTTACTGTATGAGCTTGGTACGTGCTTTTTTGAGCACTTGTGCTAGTTGCGCTAGCTTGTCTCTAAAGAATCGTAGCGATTGAGTTAGCTTGCTGGTTTTACTTTCGAGAGGTGTCTTTTTCCCTCTACTACTCGTTTTTGGCAGTTCTTTGTATTCGATGACAATTCGCTGAGCTTCCCTGATGCCTGAAAGATAAGCACCATGTACAGTTCCTATGTGCTCTAAGCTAGTAGCTTCTCCTGCAAAGAATACTTTATTATCAACTGGTTCGGCGAGATTTACAATGTAGTCGAGCGGTTTTTCGCCAAGTGGTATATAAGCATATGAGCCATATGACCATTCGTTATCTTCCCAGCGAGTAATAATATATTTTTCTGGATCAGGAATTGGCCCAGTAAGATGTTTTCGTAATGTTGCCATTACCTCATCTTTTATATCTTCTTTGCCTTTTCCTTTTAATCGCTGCGCTGCTTCTCCTATGTAGTAGCCAACAAGTATTGGTTGATCGAGAAGAAAAGAGTTCCCTCGAAAGAATGTAATTTTATTTTTTGGTTCATTGGGGAAACAGAGCAAATCTCTATCTTGCCAAAATTTTTTAGGGAAGCGTAATATAATTTTATTAAAGACTCCCATACCTAAACCTGTGATGGCGCTCTTTTTGTTGTTTGGCAGACTTGGAGAAAATGAAATTGTTCCCTGTTTTAGCACACCGAGTGGCACTGTGCATAGAACAAAGTGTGCTTCAAAAACTGTTCCGGCCGCGAGGACCTTTACACCATTTGAGGTATATTCAATTTTTGAAACTTCGTGATTAATTTTTATTTTATCTTCTGATAGGTCTTTTTTTATATGGTTTACTATATTATCATAGCCATGTACTACTACATCACCGCTCTCTTCTTGTACTTTGCTTTCATATTTTTTTACAAAATTATCATAAGAAGAAGTCCCTAAATTTCTTGTTGGATCAACAGAAGGGAGCACAGATGAATCTGCGGCATTATTCAGTTCGAATGCTAGAGAGATAC
>JAUIHA010000132.1 GCA_030432505.1 bacterium
TTTTTACCTTCAATAATTTTTTCAAGTTCTTCTTGTTCAAGCTTTCCGGTACGCGCCAAGTGATATAATGGTTTGCCTTTATGCTTGAGCGCTGAATAGACAGGTGGAATTTGCATATAACTTGTACCAAGCTGTTTGACTGCATCTTTTAAATCTTCATAAGTAACGTCAACATGATCATTTATCTCAACAATCTCTCCAGTACGATCAAGCGTATCAGTCAACTCACCAAGCTTTGCTTTAACAAGATATTCTTTTGAAAGCCCCATAAGGGTTCCTGAATATTTTGTTGCACCCCGTCCAATACAAATAATAAGAATTCCTGAGGCAAACTCATCAAGTGTCCCGGTATGCCCTATCTTTGTCTTTTTTGGAAGTAGTCTTTTTATCTTACGAATACAATCGTATGAGCTACAGCCCACTGGTTTATTTATAACCAAAAAGCCAGTTAAATTTATTTCATTCATCGTTTCGTCACATGTTACAAAAAATTAATATTAAAATATCCTTGCCAATCACTTTATTCATGATAGTTTAGAAAAAATTCTTCTTCAGTATTATATCATAACCCCTTAATAAAGGTACTTTCATGCTCAAAGGTCACTCGACTAGATTAGTTTTATTTATTCTCTCTTTTATAATATTTTCTACTCCTTACAAAGCTTCTACTGGTGGAGGCGGAGAAAGTACTCTAAAAGTTACCGGTAAGCAAAAAGCGAAAAATAGAGTACGAAAACTTCCCAATGGAACCCCTGCTATAAAATCATCTGATATCCAGTCTGCAGATGAAATAGAATCTACTACTACACCTCCATCTCCCGACCAAAGTGGGTCAACAAAAAAAGGGATAACTACTCCAATCGTTAGTGAAGAAGAAGCTGCACTTCTCGATGAAGACACCAATCTTCGTGCTGGCAACAGCATATCTGATTACCTCTCATTTCTTTACAAATTTATCACTGAAAGAAAAACTACTGGAGCAATTGCACCAAGCTCTCAGGGCCTAGCAAAAGCAATCACTAAAAAAATTCGCGATTTTAAAAAAAACAATCCGAGAAAAAGGTTACGAATCCTTGAGGTTGGGCCAGGAACAGGAATATTTACAAAATGGATACTCAAGTACATTGATAAAAATGACACTTTAATTCTTGTTGAACTCGACAAACATTTTTATAAGCATTTAAAGCAAATGTTTGGCAACTACCCTAACGTACACATTTACCACGGATCAATTACAGACTTTGATGACAAAGAAATATTCAACTTTGTTATTTCTGGCGTACCATTCAATTCTCTTCCATATAAAGTAGTAAGAGCAATCATAAAAAAATATATAAGTTTTATTGAACAAGGCGCAACACTGTCATTTTTTGAATACCTAGGAGCATGCGGATTCAACACATTTATCGACTGCTCTCTTGCCTGCATTAAGAATCCAAAATTTCTTAAAATAAGAGACACTGTAAAAAGATTAAAAAAATACACAATTGGTAGTGATACCGTATGGCAGAATCTACCACCCGCTCGTGCTATTCACCTGAAGAAAAAAAACTAAGAAAACAAATCTAAGAAAAAGAGCAGATTGAAATAATGGTTGACGAAAAAATTTTTCGCCATATGGTATACTGTTAAAAAGTCTTCATTAGTTCGTCGAAATCAAATTATTTTTTTTAGGAGAAAAAAGTGAGACCTCGCATTACTTTAAAAAGTATTTTTGTATTTTTTGTAACCACAAGCATCTTGAGCATAAACTGCTTTGGCAGCTCTCTAATACAAGTGGTTGGTAACACTGGGGCTGGTAAATCAACACTTATCAAATTCATCCAAGAAGAAATGAATAATGTCAAACTTGTTGAAGAGCCTGTTGATCAGTGGCAAAAGCACCCTACGCACGGGGATCTTTTAGGCAAATTTTTAAAGAATCAAAAACAATGGGGCCTTGAGTTTGAATCATACATTATCACCACATGGGTCGACAAACTAAAACAACATCAAACAAGTAATACTATTAAAATAACTGACGGCTCAATTTATAGCTCTCGTTATTGCTTTGCCAAAGATGCGGCGAAAACAGGTTTTTTAACAAAGAATGAGTGGGATCTGTATAAGACACATTTTTCTAAAAAAACGGCTAATATCAATAAACCAAGCGGCTTTATCTATCTCAAGGCATCAGCTGATGATTGCATAAGTAGAATTAAAATACGAAACCGTAAGGGTGAAGAAAACTACCCTCAAGGTCCTCTTAAGCGTATTTTAGATAATCACAACAAGTTTTATGTAGAAAAGCAAGGCTGGCCAGAGCACCTTAAAGACGTACCTGTACTCATTCTTGATGCAACAAAAAACTTTAAGGAAGATACGGCGATAAGAAAAGATTATCTTACGCGTGTTAAGGATTTCATCAAACAAGTAACTAAACCAAAAGCAGGAAAACCTTTGAGCAAAGCAGCTCAACACGTTATACGAGGGAACGTATAAAATTACTACCCCTCTAACTGTTTTTTGATATCAAGCAATTGTTTTTTAAAAGCACAAAGATCTTTCATAAAGGCTTTGTGCTTTTTCTCATCCAGCGTTACTTCTTTTGTAGCGGCAATAATCGTTTTTTCTTCTTGTTTTTTATTAATATCAGACTTTGAAGACTTTAATTGCTTTTTAGCACCAGAAATCGTGAAACCTTGCTCATATAACAGGGTTTTAATCTTCACAAATGTATCAAGATCTTTCTGCGTATAAAATCGTTGTCCCCCCTGAGAACGGTCTGACTTCAAATCGAATTCTTTTTCCCAAAATCTGATGACGTATTTTTTTATCCGTAGTTCTTTTGCTAAATCACCTATTCTCAACTTCTTTTTGCTCATATTCATTTTTTGTTGCTGCATCAGCTTCCCCTTTCTCTTCAAACGTAATCAAGACCTGATTAGGTTCTACCAAATCGCCCTGCTGAATTTGAAGTTTTTTAATAATTGCGTCTGAATCGGAACGGATTTCATTTTCCATTTTCATCGATTCAATCACAACGAGAGGCTGGTCCACCGCCACAAATTCCCCTTGCTGAGCAAGAATTCTGACAACACGCCCTCCAAGCGGGGAAACTATTTGAGCTGCGTGTTGATTTTTGTTCTTCAACGACTGCGCAGGAACCACCGTTAATGGTTCTTGCACTTCAATGGTTTGATGAGAATGAAGCATGTGTACAAGATTTTTATCTAAAACCTCGCATAACACTT
>JAUIHA010000133.1 GCA_030432505.1 bacterium
GAGTCTAACGTTGACTTCATTGAGATGAACTTTAGTGACATTTCTGGCAATTTAAAATCTTATGTGATTACGAAAAAAACGTTGCCATCAGCACTCAAGCAGGGGATCTGTTTTGACGGATCGTCAGTTGAAGGTTACAGCAGTCTTGAAGAAAGTGATTTGCGTTTAATTCCTGATGTAGATTCATTTGTTGTCTACCCTGAAAAACGTGGAGGTAAAGTTATTGCATCAATCATGTGTGATGTTTATGGAGGTGATGGTTTACCATACTCCGCTTCTCCTCGAAATATTTTGAAGCGTGTTCTTGAGAAAGCTCATAAGAAAAATTTAACCTTTAATGTTTCTCCTGAACTTGAATTTTTTCTTGTGAAAAAGAAAGGAAAAATAGTAATTTCTCCTGATGAGCAACATTATTGTGATGCTGAAGAATTTGGAATTATTGGGCAAATTAAACAAGAGATGCTTTCAGCGCTTGAGACAATGGGCTTTGATCCTGAAAAAACACATCATGAAGTTGCGCCAAGTCAGCATGAGATTACCATGCGTTATGATAATGCTTTGGCTATGGCAGATAAAGTATTGCTGACCAAAAAGGTTATGAATGATATTGCGAAAAAATATGGCTACAAGGTTTCATTCATTCCAAAGTTAAAAGCAACAGAAAATGGTAATGGTTTTCATATTAACTACAGTTTGTTTGATGCAAACAAGAAAGAAAATGCATTTTTTGATGCTAGTGATGCAAACAATCTTTCACAGACAGCACATCAATTTATGGCAGGTAACTTAAAGCACATGAAGGCGATGACTGCTATTTTTAATCCAACCATTAATTCGTACAAGCGTTTAATACCTGGCTATGAAGCACCGGTTTATATTGCATGGGGAACAAAAAATAGAAGTACGTTGGTACGTATTCCTGATGTTGCAAAAGAAGATAAAAATGCAGTGCGTGTTGAGTTGCGCTCGGCTGATGCAATGTGTAATCCGTACCTTGCGTTTGCAGTTATTTTAGCAAGCGGTCTTGAAGGTATTGAGCAAAATCTTGATCTTGAATCTGCTCAAGAGCTGAATTTGTTTACCTTAACTCGTGAGCAAATTTTTAATGTTGGTGTAGAATTTATTCCTTCAAATTTACAAGAATCGTTGGTGTATATGCTTTCAAGTGATTTGCTTAAAAGTGTACTTGGCGAAACAGCGTTTTATAATTACCTTGATCTCAAACAACAAGAAGTTGAAGAATTTGATAAGGCGGTAACTGACTGGGAACTTGAACGTTATTTGTAATATAATATAAACTTAAATGGCATACTCTCAGGGAATTTATGACTTTGATAATTTAAATAAATAAGTATCTAAAGCAAAAGAGATGTCATCCCGGACTTGATCCGGGATCCAAATGTAATTCCTAGTTATAAAAAATCATTTATCCTAAAAAAGGAAATAATATTTGGACCCTGAATCAAGTCCAGGGTGACATCACTCACATCCTTCTCTACAATTAAATGCGATTAAAATATTGCGAAATAAAAGAGCTGACTTTTAATTTTCATTGAAAACAAAGAGGTGCAGGATGTATATTGAAGGGAAATATCTAAAAAGTATTGTGTACGGTGGGCTTGATGGTGTCATTACCACCTTTGCGGTGGTTGCAGGAGCACTTGGTGCATCACTTTCTCCCTATGTGCTGTTAATTCTTGGAGCAGCGAGTTTGATTGGAGATGCGTTCTCTATGGGCTTTGGTGACTATATGAGTTCAAAAGCTATCAAAGAGTTTGAAGAAGAGTCAGAACATGCAGAAGAAAAACTGCTTGAAAAAGATCCTGAGCAAGAAAAACAAAAACTCAAAAAACTCTATCAAAGCAAGGGGTTTAACGATGATGATGCACAAACGCTTTCATCAATTATCATTAAAAATAAACAGGCAACAATTGAGGTGCTTGTTGATGGCAAAGAGATTTCAAAAACAGTAGGTTCACCGATTAAGAAAGGTGTTTATACCTTCTGTTCATTTATCGTTTTCGGTTTTGTGCCATTGGCAACGTATGTGTTTCCGCTTTATTTCAAACAATTTTATGTCCACCCATTTGCTGTTGCGTGCTTTTTAAGCGGCATGACATTGTTTGGCCTAGGAGCACTCAAAACTATTTTCACCAAAAAGAGTTGGATAAAATCTGGTTTTGAAATGCTTGCAGTTGGTGGACTTTCAGCTACCGCAGCTTTTATTGTCGGTTATTGTTTGGCAGGTTTTGTACGATAATATTGCGCAGCGCCGAGCAAGCTTACATCGTAGTTGGTAATAACATTTACCGATAGGTTTTGAAGGAAGTCACACATTTTTTCACTATGATGAAACTCATCAAGAAATGTTTGACTAGAGAAGAGCTTTGGATAGCGTGCAGCAATGCCACCAGCAATGTACAAGCCTGAGTAAGGAAGAGTTTCTGTTGCAAAGTTTTTTGCACATCGGCCATAATATTTAGTAAAAAGTTCGAAAGTTTTTTGTGCATATTCATCTGAGTTTTGATAAACACCAATAAACTTTGGTGAAAAATTACTTTGTATAATTTTTTCTGTTTCTTCTGTTTTTTCACAACACTCTTTTTGCAAAAGATACTGGTATAAAGCACTGAGTCCGCGGCCGGAAAGCAGGTCTTCCCAATGAACGGGCGTGTTATCTTGCTTAATATTTTTTTGTATAAATTCTACCAGCTCAAATTCTTCTTGGTCGTGTGCGGCAAAATCGGTAAAAGCACCTTCAGAAGGATTTGTGAAATAGTTTTGTTGTGTTTCATTCCAAAGCAATAAGCATTTGCCAAGGCCTGTTCCTGCACCAATGATGGCTTTTGTTTTATGAAGGTTTTTTTCTCCTTGTTGTACTGTACACATATCATCGTTTTGCAGAACTTCCGTGCCATAGGCAACTGCTTCAAAGTCGTTAATGAGTAAAACTTCTTGGAGCGATGTTTTTTGTTTGAGTTCTTTAGTGTTGAGTTTCCACGCAAGGTTGGTAAAAGTGATGGTTTGTTTGTCTGCTGAAGGGATACCAGCGGCAGCAAAGCAGGCAGTTTTAATGTGCGTGTTGTAGTTTCGTTCAAAAAAATCAATAACAATGCCAACCGCTTCTTTGAATTCTTTGATTTCTTTGCTTGAAAAATGCAGTGATTCAACAAGTTGTACGCCGTCTCCTCCTACAT
>JAUIHA010000134.1 GCA_030432505.1 bacterium
ACGCTCACGATGACAACCAGCAATAAGCTCCTCAAGGTACTTGAAGAACCACCAGCAGGTTACTCCTTTGTGCTACTCAGCAATAATGAACAATCAATTTTGCCAACTATTAGATCTCGTTGTGAAATCACACGCTTCTCAACACAAAGCCATAGTTTAGAAAAGCACCCTCTTCTTAGTTTTTTTATAGAAGAGAAAAAACAAGATGATGCATTTGGCTTTGAACAAGAATTACGAAAACAAAAACCATCTGATGCTCAAAGTTTTCAACTCGCAGACGAACTTCTGCATTACTATGCACAGCGATACATCGAAGAACCATCAGATGATACACAAGAAGTGCTCGAAGTTTTAAAAGAATCACTTCGTCGCCCACCACAGTCTGGAAGTTCCACCCTTTTTTGGAAAAACTTGTTTTTACATTTCCCCAAGAAACATTAAATATTTTTTTATAACTAATATCCTATTAGAAACACTTCAAATAAACAGTGAGAAAAAGTTACAACCAGAGATGTCATGCTGAACTTGTTTCAGCATCTATATGTTTATTACTAAGTCATTTTAACCATATGAAAAAATATTATGTTTACATTCTATCAAACAAAAAGCGAGGCACCTTATATATTGGTGTTACAGGAAACATTATTCAAAGAGTGGAGCAACACAAGCAGAAAAAGATAAAAGGATTCACTCAAAAATACTTATTAGATCAACTTGTATACGCAGAACAATACAATTCAGTCTATGATGCTTTAAAAAGAGAAAAACAACTCAAACGTTGGCATAGACAATGGAAAATTAATTTAATTGAAGAAAGTAATCCAGAATGGCTAGATCTATGTTCAAATTAGAAAACTATATTATGTTAGATGCTGAAACAAGTTCAGCATGACATCTCACGTAGAAAGTAATAATCTAAGCAAAGATAGTTTAAACAATTTAAATATAAAATACGCTCACACCACCTATCAGTCGTAGTCAGAAACCTATTAAAACAAACTTCCCATGACAAAAATCAAAAATTATCTACTTAAATTTTTATACACACAACTCTTGGTAACGCTTTTTGCATTTCCCATTTTGATTCATTGGGGTTTGTCATTTTCGCTCATGACATTTATCAGCAATCTCATTTTTGCACCAGTCCTTATGGTTGTCATCATTTTGGCATCGCTCATATTTTTCACCGAGCTTCTTTTTATTCCCAACCAACTTATTGTTACTATCTTTCATGAACTTATCAGTTTGTGGGACAAACTTTTACAACAAGGAAGTAGGTACTGGCTCATTGAGTTTGCGCATCCTGGAGCTCTCTTACTCTTTAGTATTCCGGTGGGAGCATTTTTAGTACTGCACTTCTTTCCAAATATGAACCTGAAAAAACGTATTCTTTTTATTATCGCGTCGCTCTTTTGCTGCTTGAGTATTTTGCAGCATCACACCAAAAGCATACAAGCACATGTCGCACACACCAACATTACGCCCATTAAAAAATTCTCAATTAAAATGAAAAAAAATGGCCATGCTGTTTTTGTTGATAACGGATACTTTACAAGTAAAGGCTCACCCGATAAAGCGGTAGAGTTTGAACTCAAGCCCTATATTACAAAAAACCTTGGACCGATTCTTGTTGATACACTCGTACTCACTCGTCCAAAACAACGAAGCTTTATTGGAGGTCTTGCTTTTTGCCGTTTTTTCAAGGTAAAAAAAGTAGTAATGCCATACTTTGAGGGTGGCCTCTCAAAATGTGGATGGCATCACTTTTTTAAACTTCGCAATTTTTTAAAGCACAACGCTATTAAATTTTCACGCAAAATTGACAAGGTAGTATTTAATCAGTAGTTTTCTATTCTCAGTTTTTCGTATAGACCCCAAATATGTAGGCTTAAATCCATGAAACAATCTGTTATATTTTTACTCTTACTTTTTTCTGTAACTAACACATTTGGTATGACGTTATTCAACAACACTACAAATCGCTCTAACAACAATAATCACTTTAATGATGTCAACGTTCTCACTCAAGATAACGAGAACGTTGATAAAGCAAATAAATGTGAATTACTCAGAAATCAATATAATGGTTTAGCGCTCCCAGAAACTGTAAAAAACCACATTTTTGCTAATGATTTTGAAGAATGGTTCAACGGACTAGAAAGTACTCGACTTCACTTGGCTGTTAAAAATAACCTTGTCACTTATTTCAAGACTATCGCACGCAATAAGACTAAAACTGAATGCCGAAAGTTTTTCACTCGCATTCCCGCTGAACAAACAACCGCACGTCTTATTTTTCAACTTGTCTGCGCATTTAAAAAGAAAAAAGTTAATCAGCTTGGGGTACAAAGACTTTACAATGTTGCCTCCTCAAATCAATACAGGCGATCTTTACAATCCTTGTATGCCAAAGAAGAAAACAACGAGGTACATCTTTCTATCTCACTTAATGAAAAACGATATAAAGATAACGTCTACACATACCTTAATTTCATATCGCTTATTGTCGATAAACCTATAACCAAAGTGACCTTCAATCTTAATCTATCTCTCCTCGCACACGAAAGCCGCATTGAGCTTCCTCTAAACCTTGACCTACTTTTTAAAGATGTTGAACATCTCGATTTTTCAAAATCAAAGATAGATAGTCTGCCTGAAGATATTTTAAAAATGAAACATCTTAAGTCCATCAAAATACTAGATACAAGTATTGATAAAAGTGGTATACCCGAAGCGATAAAGAATATTCAATTAGAAGATTTTTATTTTAGTACCGGAGCACCATTTGATGAAGACTTTGAAACAGATGAGGAAGTTGAACAATTCTTTCATCCTTCAACAAACATTCATAGCCTTTAAATTACAGAAAGTTTGTAAATGGCTTGCCTTGGAAGATATAGCCATATGCAGCCTTACAAAGCGGTAAATCAATATCACTTTTTTGCATCAGCTCATACACTGACTGTACTGTATTGATGCCTTCTGGCAATGCTTGAAAGTTAAGCTTAAGATCATCAAGGTTTCTATTTTGCGCGAGCAGGCGCCCTGCTTTTAAGTTTTTACTCAGCGTTCCGGTACACGTTAAAATCATATCGCCAAGGCCAGAAACATGAAACGCTGTTTCTT
>JAUIHA010000135.1 GCA_030432505.1 bacterium
CCGCCTCTTCAAACGTAACATCTGTATGAATAATTTCACTTTCAGGCAAGATGAAAAAATACCCAGTCGTTGGATTAGGAGAGTTAGGCATGAATACTTTACAGTAGCGCTCTCCTGGATGGCTCCTTTCACTATCTGGAATTACCTTTTCATAACTGTCTCGTGCAGAATCAAGCAGAAATGCAAGGTGGTAGTTTCCCTTACGCGGATAGTTAATCAATACCACTTTGTGCGCCTTTGGATCTCGCTCAGGCATCTTAAAGAAATCAACAACCGTTTTTGATGAAGAATATACAATGCGCACAAGGGGAATTTTAGCAATAAGACCCTCAAAAAAACCAATAATTGTATTGGCAATAAAAATCTTTAAGACAAAACCAAGCAAAATAATGAGAAGCGTTGCAATAATAAACTCAGATCCAGGAATTCTGAGTAAAAATTCAGGCTCAAGAGTACGTAACGGCTCCAAAAAACGATACATAAAGTGATACGTAAAATTAAGAAAGAATATGGTAAACGCGATAGGAATCACGGTAAACAACCCATTAAGGAAGAGCGTTTTAAAAAAAGATATAATCTTTTTAAAAATAGTAAGCATAATAGACCCTTTGCATTACAAGTTTTTGATTAGCGGTCAAGCTGCTGCTTAAGCGCATTTGCCAAGTTTTGTGCAACATCTTGTGCCTGCCCTTGGTGCTGAGCTTCTGTCATAACACGAAGAACATTTTCTGTTCCTGAATAGCGTACAAGCACCCTGCCCTTATCAAGCTTATTTTCATGCTCTTGAATGAGCTGAGCATATGGAGCTTGAGACAAATCATTTTTATTAATAACGGGCACATTAATCAATACTTGAGGTATTTTAGAGAAAAGCTTCATCCCACGATTTTCGTTTTCTGCAAATAGCTTTGCGACATTCAACGCAACAAAAACACCATCTCCACCATTAAGATAATCGCGAATGATGATGTGTCCCGATGCTTCTCCACCAAGAGAAAGGTTGAGCTCTTCCATCTTTTCAAAAATATATTTGTCGCCAACCGCGGTTCTTAAGAGTTTTTTATTATTTTCTTCAAGATATAGCTCAAAACCAAGATTGGTCATCAGAGTACCAACAACAGTAGTATCATTAAGCGTTAAAGAAAGTAGTGCCAAAATATCATCACCATCAATAAGCTCTCCGTTGCTGTTCACGGCTAAAACTCTATCGCCATCACCGTCAAAAGCAAATCCCAAGTCCGCTTGTTGTTCGATGACTGCACGCTGAAGGTCTTGCGGATGAAGTGCTCCACAATTTTCATTGATGTTTTTTCCATCAGGGAATGTTGAAATTGTTTCTACCATTGCACCAAAGTGCTCAAAAATTTGAGGAGCTATAGCAAACGTTGCGCCATTGGCACAATCAAGCACAACCTTTTTACCTTCAAGAAAATTTTGGGAAAAAAATGAGTCTATTGTTTTTATGTAGGAATCTACCGACTCTTCCCAAATTTTTACACTACTCTGTTCATGCTTTTGTAGTGAGGAATCTTGATAGTGCTCAGCAAATAGAGCAACAATGGTCTCCTCATCTTCAGGCAGCAGATGAGTACGCTTTGCATCATAAATTTTAATACCATTGTCATAATACGGATTGTGCGATGCGGAGATAACAATCCCAAAATCAAAGTTATCTTGATAGTGAATAAGCTGACAAACAGCAGGCGTTGATAAAATACCACCATCAACAATGGTAACCGGAAAGGTTTGAAGACCAGCAATTAAATCAGCCTTAACACGGGGTCCAGACTCTCGTGTATCACAACCAATAAGTACTTTTGGTATTTCTTTTCCATAGCGCTTAACCGACCACTCACCAAAAGCTTTTCCTAACGCATGGAGTGCATCTGCTGTAAATGGATATCTATCTGCATGACTTCGAATACCACATGTTCCAAAAGCAATTGTTCCCTTATTCATTATTTTTTAATCCTAGTGAATGATAAAAAGCGTTGAGAAAAGATAAATACTTATTTTAAATGATTTTCTATTTTACCGATTGTGTTACAATTATACAAAATAATTTTTCTAAGCAAGGAAAAATCCGTGGATTTCTGGTTTTGGATTAAATGCTTTTTTGTCGGCGTTTCAGCATCTTCTGCTGTAGGGCCAATCTTTATCTTAACGTTCAATCGTGGCGCTTTGTATGGATTCACTAAAGGCTTTGCCTGCGCACTTGGCTCAGCACTTGTTGATGCAATTTTCTTTGCTTTAGGCCTTTTCGGCGCACTTACTCTTGTGCAAAATTCTCAAAATTTCATGTTAATTATGGATTGCGTTGGCGGCTTTGTCTTAATCGTACTTGGTGCTCACACCCTTAAAAAGCAAAAACAAACCAAAGAAGAAAAGTATTTGACTGATGAACCAGCAATCATCTCTGCCGCGAAATCATTCCTAGTTACCATCATCAACCCATTTGTCATCTTGTTCTTCATGTTTATTAGCGTACAAATACTTCCAGAGGGCATTACACGCGTTCCGCTGGATGACATTATTGCCGGAAGCATTATGGTTTCTCTTGGCTCCCTATGTGTGCTTTCATGCGTTGCGTGGTTTGCATCACAAGTTGGTAAGGCAATTAGTCCACGTATGCTCAAAAAAGTTTCGTATACAACCGGTCTTCTTTTCATCGGCGTTGGTGTATACTTCATCGGCGATTTTGTTTTAAATATCTTAAGATTGTATGCATAAAAAAAGCTGCCTGGAAAATCAGACAGCTTAAACTTTTTATAGCTATTAAAACTTAGCTAAGTTTTTGGTGGCGGTGAATAACCTTTCCAATAACTCTAAAGTTGTCTTTGCCACGAATAAGCGCAACCGGTGGGTGCTTGTGGTTAACTGATTCAAGCACAATGAAGTCTTCCATGTAAGTTACTTGCATAATAGCTTTTTGCGCATTTTCATTACCATACTCAACCGCTGCAATATCACCAGAACGAGTCCATGTTTCTGGAGAAACAATAAGATAGTCACCTTTTACAAAGCTTGGCGCCATTGAATTGTTTTCAACACAAAATGCAAACATTGAATCATCACTTGTGTTAAAAACTGGCGTGAA
>JAUIHA010000136.1 GCA_030432505.1 bacterium
TAAAACGAATAATAGAAAAATTGTATGATCATACTTATGGAAAGATATGCTATCTGGTTTGAAGAGAATCGTCAAGAAATTTTGGAAGATGAAAGAAGGGAAACCTCGAAAAGGTTTCCCCATAAAACTTTTATTTTGCCTTTTTATCAGCATAATAATCGTATCCAGCTTTACCCATAAGTACAAGACCCCCAAAAAGTTGAGCCATGCTTTTTGGATTAAATTTATCAGCAACAAAATATGGCGCTTGCCCAAAACCAAAGTAACAAAGTGCACCACCTAAAACAATCATTCCTGCTCTCATGGTGTGTGTAAGAATTAACATCTTCCCTCTCTCAACACCCATGATAGTATCTTGACGTGTTTGAGTGAAAATTTTATCAAGCTCTTCAACAAATTTGAGAGTATTCATTAATACATTGATAACGTCTTGTCCGCTACGAGTTTCTTTATTAAGCTCATCATCCATTCCAACTAAAACATTTTCAAGCTTGCCAAGTTCTTGTGTGCTGGTAACAAGAATTTTCTTTTTCAGTGCAGATAATAAGAATGCTACTTTTTTCTTTAACCCAGCTTTAACGAGCATAACCTTATTTTTCATAAACTTCTTGAGAAAGTTTTTATCTTTTTTCTGAATTTCGGTAAGATCTTTTACGTCAGCAAATAACGCTTGAAGCTTTTTGAACTTGCTATCAAAAAACTTCTCTATAACCTTGTTGTTATCAGTGCTTTCTTTTCTAAGCGCCTCAAGTTCATCGAGAATTGCTTCGTCATCAGAATCATACTCAACAGCAGCTTGTCTTGTTGGTTGATCACCTTCCATATCAAAGTAATTTCTCGCGCCACGATCATCAACTTCCTCGCCCTCTTCTGCACTAACTTGGAATTCTTGTGAAGTAACTGCTCCTAGCAATTGGGTGTCATTACCAAACATTTCATGCCTGTCCCCACCGCTTGAGCAAACGGGTGTACCGGGTGTTCCCTCATCATCAGAACCGGCAAAAACAAACCCCTGCTGACCTGTCAACAAAAGTCCCAAAACCATTGCCATTATCGTTCTTTTCTTCATTTTCTCTCCTTATAAATTTGATAGAAACAATACCAACAATTTGTGATAGCTTAGGCATGGTTTCCCTAAAAATCAACTAATTGTAAATAGAACCCTAGGAAAAAGACCCTTACAGACCTGAATTATCGATAAAAAAGACAAATAGCTGGATTCGTGGTACCATCGAACCCTACATTGTGATATTGAACATAATCATTGAATGGAGTCAATCATGAACAAATCACGAATATTATCATTTGTAGCAACTATTGCTGCATTTTCCATAACACTGCATGCGCAAGTTATTAGCAGTTATGAAGTCAAAGACTTAGAACTTTTTTCATCGAACAACAACTCACACAAGGGTCTTATTGAAAAGCTAAACTTTACCAATACACCATTTGGAAAAGAGCAGCTTCAAGAACATTTATTACCTATTACAGACACGCAAGAATTACTTAGAAGGCAAAGCAAAGTTCGCTTTTTCCTCGACAATCAAAAAGCATTTGATGACCTCACACGGCAGTTCAAAAAACTAGGCCGCAACATTGAAGGTTTTTTACCTCTGCTCAATCCAGAAAAGAATTTTCTCAACCAAGAAATCATTAAAAAATGCTATTTTAATTGGGATTTCATGAAGGGTCTCAATTCTAGTGAAATAGCCCTTGAGTTCAAAAACATCATGCAAACACTTGTTATGTTTGCACCAACAATCGAACACCTTGCAATTCACCTGGGCCTCTCATATATCAAACAAGTAAAAAGTGGTGGCGCATCATGTAATCACCACAGCCATGGGAATAAACATCATAAGCATGAACATAAGCACAAGCATCATCACCACTCACACAAGTCAGCACCATCTCCTACTTGTGCAATAGCAAGCTCACATAACCATGACCCACTCGGTACAAACTTATTAAGCCACGGACATCATAACCATACCTGTAACCATCACAACCACCGACATGATGATCATCAGCATCACGATCACAAACACCACCATCATGGACACCATCACGAAGATGGACACTTTTGCACGATAGATTTGGTTGACAGTATTGTTCCTGATATGCCTGATTGGGTATTTGATGCAGTTAATTATGCTCACTGGGGCATGCATCTTTGGAGCATGAAAGAAGTTGGCTCTACAATAATTACAAAGCATTCTACAATAAAGCTTATTGCTCAGCAGCTCGCAAAGCTGGCACAAAATATTAAAACTGCTCTCCACATTCAGCAGCGTCTTATTTTGTCGCCATTCAAGAATGAACAGCTAACAAAAATATTCTCTAAAGACGCATCTGAAAAAATACAAGAGCTCATCACAATGCTTTTATATGAAGATTTTGAAAACTACGAAGGTGTTTTTGTAGGGGTTGTTCTCAAAACGTACGGCCTTCTTCATGAAGTCAAAGAAGAATTAATGCCAGCACTTGATGAACTTGGACACGTTGAAGCATTCCTAAGTGCAGCAACAGCCTTCCAAGCAAATAACTACAACTTTGTTGGTTTTATTGATAATGATATACCAGTCATTGAACTCGAAAATTTCTGGCACCCAATGCTCACAAAAGATCAAGCAATTGCAAACAGCATGACCTTTGCCAAAGAAAACAACACTAACAACGTCATTATCACTGGTGCAAACAGAGCAGGGAAAACAACCGTTGCCACAGCAACAACGCTCAACTTGATTCTTGCGCAAACATTTGGTTTTGCAGCAGCAGACAGCATGAGATTTACCCCATTTCACAAGATTACAACGTATATTGAAGTAAGTGATGATATTTCAACAGATCAATCTAAATTTGTTGCAGAAATGGTACGTGCTGACATGTGCCTACAAAGCATAAAGTCATGTAATAATAATGAGTTCTCATTCAGTATTTTTGATGACTCACTCTTCAAAAGCACAACGCATGAGAATGCAGAAAAAACTGCATATGGCTTTATCAAGCAATTAAGTAATTTTGATAATAATATCTCGATTACCATCACACATTTGCTTGGCCTCACC
>JAUIHA010000137.1 GCA_030432505.1 bacterium
GGATGTGTTAGCACATGCAAGAAACGCTCAAAGATTGGACGACAATCCATGCTCAGCATTGAAAGCTTTGCACCACCAGCACCAAAACCATACCCTGCACCGTGGAATTCAAAGAAGTCTACATTGTCTTTTTTGCTATAACCATCACTGCCTTCCATGAGCATGTCCATCATTAAGTCAACAAGAATACCTTCTTTTGCAGATGCAAAGTGGAATGCTTCTTTGAATTTACAGTTTAAGCTAATGAGTGGAAGGTAACTATTTTTGTGTAAGAGCACTTTGAGACCATTTGGCAACATCACCGTGCGCTCAGGCTTTGGAAAGGTAAAATCAAGATTGTCAGGACCTGGCAACTCAAGCGCAAATTTTGGTGGTTCAATTGGCGCAGTACGTTTGTATTTCGCCAAAATCTGTTTATCCATTTCATCTGAAAGACGCTTAAGCTCTAAGCTTGCTTCACGCTTTGACTCAGGAATTGGCAACACTTCAATACGATTGATAAATGATGGGTCAATGTACTGTGCCAAGAACTTTTGAACATCTTGTGAATCAAGATCAACAAACTTGTTCACACGCTCAAACACGGCATATTCATCACGTGTTGCAAAATATGAAGTAAGCCACTCGTACGTGAATGATGAAAAACGCTGGAGCTTTTCAAAGAAGCTTTTACCTTGTTTTTTCGTCATGTGTTCAAGCTCTTTGTCGTCAAAGCCATCACGTATTGCTTTAACAATTTCTTCACGCACTAGGCGTTCACATTCGTCACTTTTTCCAGACACTGGTTCAACAAGTACAAAGAATGCTCCTGACTCCATGCCTTTATGTGCAAACGTAGCAACTGACGTAGCAACTTTCTCTTCATCAACAAGACGACGGTGTAACCTGCTTCCTTCACCGCTGCCAAGCAAAAATGCTGCAGCACTTGAGAGGTATTCATTTTTATCTTTTTTCCCTGGAATCATCCAGTAAAAACCAAGTTGCTCGGTTTTAATATCTTCATAAAAACGTGTGTGCTGTGTGCTAAAGTTTTGTTGAACCTGTGGGAAATGTATTTCAGGAAAGTCTGTTTTTCCAACAATTGGCTCAAAATTTTCTCGCGCTGATTTAAGAATTTCATCAACATCAACATCACCGATTACGAACAATGTTGCACGTGATGGATGATAATATTTTTCATAAAAACGTTTCAGATTTTCAGCTGAAAGATTCATTAAATCTTCTTTGTAGCCGATGACCGGATAATGATATGGATGGTTTGCTGGATACATGAGTGAGTCAATTTTCTCAAACATCATTGACCAGTAATCATCCTTATACATTTTGAGCTCTTGAATCACCGCTTTAAGCTCTGAGGCAAGATGCTGCTCTTCGAAGCGTGCATTTTGCATACAGTCAGCAAGTATCCCCATAAATGGGCGCCAGTTATTTTTATTTGTTTCAAAATAATAACTCGTTACATCAGTTGACGTAAACGCATTGTATGATGCCCCATAGCGACGTGCAATAACATCAAGGTCTGTTTCTGAAAGCTTTTTTGTCCCTTTAAAAATCATATGCTCAATCAAGTGAGCTAGGCCACGCTCACCTGGCCCTTCAACATACGCACCAACATCGTAAGCTATTTGCACCAATACTTTTGGAATGGTTGGATTGGGATAGACAAGAACTGTCATTCCATTTTCTAACGTAACTTTTTTTATATGATCTGTTGCAACATTAAAGTGTTTCTTCGATCGTGTAAATGACATTGTTTCTTTTCCTCGTTTATAGACATTCAGCATTTTAAGACCGACAAAAAATGCTCCTAAAACCAATCCTACTAGAACTATTAGTTTATAACTTTTTTTCATTAGCTCCACCCTACCCTTTTGTATGCCACTCGCAACACTCACGATAACTCCTTCCACATTCCCACAGATCTTGCTGACAACCAACCTATTACCAGCTATACTTGCTTAACAATAGGCTTTTAAATGCATAATCGTAGGGTAGCATGAAAATTTTAGTTGTTCGAGTTTCTGCAATTGGCGATGTCCTTCATACACTACCAGCGCTCTTTTATCTCAAAAAATGTCTTCCCACGGCACAGGTTCATTGGGTTGTACAACAAAAAGCAGCCAGCCTTTTGCAGCACCAATCATTCATAGAAAAACTCTGGATTCTTCCCAACAAATTTTTACAACCAAAAAATTGGCGCCAAACGCTTCCTATTATAAAAGAGCTGCGAAGCACCAAGTGGGATATAATCATTGATTTTCAAAGCCTTTTAAAAACATCACTTCTTATGTTGCCACTTAAAGGAAAACGCTATGGCTTTTCTAAGAATCACTGCCGTGAAGGTTACTCTTCGTGGTTTACCCATAAGCATATTGAACCAGTTTATGACAACATTATTCAAAAAAATTTAGCGCTTGTGAGTGGCGTAGTACAAGATGTTACGGGCACACACAGCTGCCCAGTCACGAGAGATATTCATGATTTGTGCCACTTTGATTACCCACAAGAACACAAAAATACCGTTGATGGTTGGCTTGAGAAAAATAACATTAAGCAATTTATCTTGCTGGCACCAAACACTACGTGGCCTTCAAAGCACTGGCCAGAAAAAAATTGGCAGCAGCTTCTTGAGTATGTACAGAAAAGTGCATCCGCAGATATTTCTGTAGTTCTTGTTGGCAAAGACTTTGGAAAACAGGCTCAAAATTTAGCGCAGATAATTGAAAACAAAGGCCTTAATGTCTCAATTCTTCCACCCATGAACTTGCTCACCATGGCATATTTAATTGAAAAAACAGATTTATTGGTTGCTCCAGACACAGGGCTGCTTCATATTGCCGATTATGTTGGCACACCAGCAATTGGCATATTTGGTCCAACGCTCCTTAAAAAACATGGCGCATTTTTGACCTTTGAAAATAAAAAGCGCAGTGTACAAATTTCTTGTAACCATTTTTATGAAAAAAAGCATGGTAATATTGAACATGAACATGATAAACGCAATTGTA
>JAUIHA010000138.1 GCA_030432505.1 bacterium
AGGCAACGTTCTTACCGCAGCCTTGAGATTATTAAAAATAGCTTGATCTTTAATGTTAGAATCAATTGCATCTTGCTGAAGATAAAAAATTAATTGCTTATCATCATGCAGTTGCAACACATTTTTGCGTTTATCATCCCAACTTTTACCATGTTCACGGCTCCCATACTCAAAACGTGTACCAAGTTGAAACTTCTTGTTCTTCTTCGGGTATGGCAAACGCAGTGCTGCATCATACTGATCAAAAAAATTTGTTTGCACAAACCCATAGGAAAATGCTCCAATCGTTGAGCAGAGCAATAAACTTAATAAAGTTTTTTTATTCATTACTTATCCTTTAATCTGTGCACCTTTAGCATTTGGCACTACTAGTCGTCCTGCAGCATTTACCGGGCAGCCAACAAAATTACCAACATCACTCAGTTGGTTAACAAGAGAGTTTTGCGTTAACGTGCCATCTTCCATTACCCCAACTCGTACAAAATCATCAAAATCTTTATTTTGATTAACCAGATACACAAAGGGCCCATCAACATCAAAACATTGTATGTCTGCACCTAAGCTAAAAGAATCAAGACGTTTAAATTGATTTTGAATCTCTGTCTGCGTTGAATCAACTAAAAACTTATGAAGCGTACTCGCATTATTGTCAGTATCCAATTCAAGGATGTACATAATCCCCTGAGTGTTTCCTGTTTTTGCAATTGGAATAAATTTAAACTTTGAAGGATCCGCAGAAAACACACCACTGAGCGGCCCCTGAAGGGTTGAAAGATCACCAACATTAAAGGTAAACAATCCATCAAACGTGTTGATCATTCCAATGTTACCGAAAACAAAAATGTCATCCGCATACACATTTTCTAACTCATTGAGCGTGTTTCCATCTTTATCAATTTGTCTGAACGTATTAAACAATGCACAATAAATATTCTCTCCGTCTGAATCAATATCCTTAATCACTGAAAGACTTTCAAAGTCACCAATTGATACAAAGGAAAAGTTTTGTAGTAGCATAAGGTCATTCAAACCAGTTTTGCTGTTCCAACCATTACCGTTATTATCCTGTAAACGCACCATCCCATGCGCTCCAGCAATATAAAGATGCCCACAAAAGACATCATTCATTGAAGCTGAATCATCTCTTTTAAGAAGTGTTGCTGAAATCAGCTCGCCCAGATTATTAAGTACTTGGTTTTGAAAGGTAAACACATTTTGATTTGTGCCCGAAGTTTCAAATGTAACAGTTGGCTCAAAAATACCACCCATACCGCGGCGGCCGGTTTGCATTACGGCAACAACATTATTGTTATTTGCATCAGTTCCCAGTACCACAAGCATTGCGATGTTGCCCAGGCCAGGTGTTCCTACATCAAAATGAACCATACCTGATGTTCCGCCAGGGAAAATAGTATCAATCACTTCACTCAAATTACTGTTTTCACCAGCATCAGTTACAATACTTCCCGTGTCACCCCATGCTTGAAAACGAACTGTTTTGTTGTCACCAGCAAGCCAATGAAATGTTGCATCTTTTTTATTAACGCCAAACGCTTTAACACTTGGAAATTGCGCACCTGTTGTTTCACTGCGCGCAGGAAGCACCTGTACCCATGATGTCCAACAATCAATGCAACCATTGTCTGGATTAACCACTGCAGAGCTACAGTGAATACCATCCGTATTAGAAACATACACCGTTTCTCCAACAATTGTGATATCTTCCACCGGTTTTGCTAGACGGTTGGCACCAATTACTACAGGACGCTCAACATCTGTTAGCGTTTTATCAGCATGTGTTGAGTCAATGGCAATAAAATCTTGAGTACGGTTTGCAACACCAGAAAAATCAGACTTACCAAGTAGACCTGTTGTACGGTCAAGTGGCAATGCACGCACGTGCTTGCGTGCTTCATCAGCATCAGTCCCAACGGCACCAACAACAATCAAATAGTCCTTTTCACCAATGTGTAGTGTGCGAACTTTATGCGCACACGCAGTCAGTGCCGTGTTGTCAGTATCAGGAAGATAGAAACCAATCGTGTATTGATCCTTTTTTGTAGCATTAAAAAAAGCTGGCTGTGGACGATTCATAACACTATTGATTTGTGCTTCATAGGTACCATCATCATTCTGCGTAGTACGCGCACGTAAAATTGAAATTATACCACCATCTTTACTATTATCGTTGCGCCTGATACCACACACCGCAAGATAAATATCACCATTTTTTGGGTTAACCCACATATCAAAAATAGGTGGCATCTCTGCTCGCTCAATAGGGTTTGTTGCATTTTGACGATGAAACGCAAAGTGAATATCTGCACTACGAGCAGGAAACGCTTGCCCATTTGCTGCAAATGATATTTGGTCCGGTTGCGCCATGCCATCTTCTAATGAAGCTAAAATGGCAAGACCTAGTTCATTCGATACATTTCCACCTCGTGAAAATGCCCTGGTGGTCTCACCGGTAACAATACCTGCTGCACCATCTTTGGGCTCAACAAGCACAAAAACATTATCTGTGTTTTCTCGTGTATCGGTTGCAATGCATAGAGGTTTTGCTCCTGAACTACCACCGGCATCAACAATATTGTCATTACCTGCAAGACGACTTCCATCGGCTGAAACCATGGCAATGAATGGATCAGTAAATGGCTGTATTTTTGGTTTTTTACCTGGAGGCGGTGGCTTTGGAATAACAAAACTAAAACCTCGATTTTCGAGGTTGACTGTCTCTTCTGCGTTGATAGGATCTGTACGAAATGCATCTGCTTGAGCAATAAGTGCAATATTCTCCCCAACCTGGGCCATATAAAGATTTTTTTTGCTTAAAATAGGATTATTCTGTTCTTCTAAAATCTCACCTGAAGACTGAATAACATCTATTGTTGTAGGTGTTGGCTCAATAACTACGTGATACGTACCATCACTATTTCGAACT
>JAUIHA010000139.1 GCA_030432505.1 bacterium
ATGACTGGGACAAAGAGCTTGATACTACCGACCCAAACTATTATAAGTGGACGCAGTGGATTTTCCTTCAAATGTTCAAAGCTGGCCTTGCGTATGAAGATGATATGCCAATTAACTGGTGTACGCAGTGTCTGACTGGTCTTGCCAATGAGGAGGTTGTGAACGGTGAGTGTGAGCGTTGTGGTTCCGCTGTCGAGCAGCGTGCAGTACGTCAGTGGGTGCTTCGTATCACTAAGTACGCAGAAAAGCTTCTTGAAGGATTAGATCGTCTTGAGTGGGCTGAAAAAGTTAAACTGATGCAGCGTAATTGGATTGGGAAAAGCATTGGTGCCACGGTTACCTTTAAAACTGAAGATGGTGTTGAAATTCCATGTTTCACTACACGAGCAGACACTATTTATGGAGTAACCTTCTTGGTAGTGGCGCCAGATCATGACGTTGTTGCAAGGCTTGTTAAGCCAGAGCAGGAAGAAGCAGTAAAAGCCTATCAGGCTAAGGTTGCACAAATGTCAGACCTTGAACGTATGGCTGAGAAAAAAGATAAAACAGGTGTATTGACTGGGTCATACGTTATTAATCCTGTCAATGGTGAAAAGGTACCGGTCTACCTCGCTGACTATGTTCTTAAAAATTATGGAACCGGTTGTGTAATGGGTGTACCAGGAAACTGTGAGCGTGACTATGACTTTGCAAAAGTTTTTAAGATTCGCATTATTCCAATTGTTGTACCATATGATGATGAGCTTCGTAAAAATTACCTTGATCAAAACGGTGACGCAAAACACGGTTATGAAGGTGAAGGTGCGCTGATTAACTCTGGCGACTTTAATGGTCTTGATGGAAAAACTGAAGGACTTAAGCAAGTTGTTGACCACTTGGTAGAGCTTGGCGCAGCAACGCGTGAAACAACGTATAAGCTTCGTGATTGGATTTTCTCTCGCCAACGTTATTGGGGTGAGCCTATTCCTCTAGTACACTGTGAGGTGTGCGGTGTTGTTCCAGTTCCCGAGGATCAACTTCCGATTGTTCTTCCTGATGTTGAGCGTTATGAGCCAACAGGCACCGGGGAATCACCACTTGCTGCGATTGATGAGTGGGTAAACACTGATTGTCCACAATGTGGTGTTGCGGCAAAGCGTGAAACAAACACCATGCCTCAGTGGGCTGGTTCATGCTGGTACTTCTTGCGTTATCCTCAGCATGAAGGGCTGACTGATAAGCCATTTACCGCCGAAGATATGAAGTATTGGATGCCGGTTGATTTATATGTTGGTGGGATTGAGCATGCTATCTTGCACCTTCTATATGCACGTTTTTATGTAAAAGTATTGTATGATCTTGGGCACTTGCCATTTGATGAACCATTCAAAAAGCTCTTTAACCAGGGAATGGTTTGTATGCGTTCAGAAAAGTCAGGCCGCGTTGAAAAGATGTCTAAATCAAAAGGTAATGTCGTCAATCCTGATGAGATTGTTGATGAGCTTGGTTCAGATACCCTTCGTATGTATATGCTCTTTATGGGTCCACCTGAGCTTGATACTGAGTGGCAGTCAGATTCTATTCGTGGGGTAAAAAACTTCTTGAATAGATTGTGGGCGTTTATTGCTGATCCAGATAATCTTGTAGCTGATGGAGAAAAAGCGAGTCAGAAATCATACAAACGATTCCACCGTTTCCTGAAATCATTTCAGAAGCGTCTTGGTGATTACAAGGTAAACACTGCAGTTTCTGCAATTATGGAATACTTGAACGATCTTAACGCTGAACAGCTTAAATTTGATAAAGAGATTCTTGAGCAATTCTTGGCAGCGCTTTCTGTTATGGTGCCACACTTTGCATCAGAGCTTCTTGAAAAGGTTGTTGGTAAACAGCTTCAAGATTGCAGTTGGCCGACATATGATGAAAAGCTTGCTCAGGTAAGTGAAGTGGAAATTGCTATTCAGGTTAATGGTAAACTTCGTGGAACACTTACGGTTGCTAAGGGCTCTCGTCAGCAGGACATTGAAGAACAGATTGAAGAAGTTATTGCTAAATGGCTTGAGGGCAAAAACGTGGTTAAAGTCATTTTTGTTCCAGATCGTCTCTTTAATTTTGTTGTTAAATAAGAAGTCATCCTGAATAAAGATCAGGAT
Source organism: bacterium (assembly GCA_030432505.1). GTDB lineage: Bacteria > Babelota > Babeliae > Babelales > RVW-14 > JAUIHA01. The sequence goes on from JAUIHA010000139.1 coordinate 2,133, forward strand.
GAAATTATAATCAAAAAGGGCTTACAAAATCTGTAGGCCCTTTTCTCTGTTTTTATCGTATTTGAGGCTTAAATTGCCATTATCATGGTTTTTTTCTATGATACTGCACTAGTTAAAGATGGGTAATATCAGGGACTTTCTATGAAAAATATGAAGAAAATATTAACTTTTTTGCTGCTTTTTGCTCAGCAGATGTGTTTTGCAGCTCCTCCAAACATGGGAATTACTAATCCAAAGCTTGAAGATTGTCCGCTCAATGCTGCTATGCAGCTGCTTTTTGCGAATAAATCATTTCGAGAGTTGGCAAAAAAACATAACAAAGATAATCAAGTGCTTGAAGTTTTAGATAAATGGTTTGATCGAATGGAGAAATCAAAGGCGCCAGTTGTATCTGGAAGGATTTTACGAGCAGAGCTTGGTCAGCATATAAAGAAAGTTGATAAAACGTCTTTTAAGATTAATGGAGAGGACGTCAGTAATAATCTAGTTGAAGGGGTACATGAGCTTGATCAGGATTTAGATCATGATGAAATCAAGCAGATTGAGGAGCTTATTGCACAAGGTAGAATAAAGCCTGAAAATAAAGCAAAAAACCCATTTGAATATCAAGATTTACCGGGAACATGTAACGTTGAAAATTGGGGAAAGATCTCAGATTATCTAGAAGTAATTAATGAAGCAATTATAACTGATCGATCCAAATATGCTGTTGTGGATGTATCTTTGAGCCAAAACGGTGGCTTGGCAGAAGCTGAATATGCTTATAAAAATATTGAGAATGTTGGGTACGATAAGTTGAAC
>JAUIHA010000140.1 GCA_030432505.1 bacterium
TTCGAGTGTCATCTAGAGACCCTTGTATCTTCTCATTTGGATCAAAAAGTGGGTGATTCACCATACTCAACACTTCACCTGTTTCTGGATCCATGATCAGCACGGCTCCACCTTTGGCACCAAACTCTTCAATCGTCTGCTCAAGCTCTTGCAATGCAAGAAATTGCAACGTATGATCAAGCGTAAGCTGAAGCGGTTTTCCTGGACTTCCTTGTTGTAAAACGGTCCGGTCAAAGTAGAATTTCCTAGAGCGCGCATCTTTTTGTAAGCGAACCTTAGTTGGCGTACCCTTGAGCTGCTCAGAAAATTGAAGCTCTATGCCAGCAAGACCGTTATTATCAATATCGGTAAAACCAACCACATGCCCCATCTCTTTGAATGGATAAAATCGTTGAGTTTCTTTAACAAACTGAATGTCTTTAATCTTTTTATCTTTAAGCCAATTTGCCTTTTTTGTAGACAATTTTCGCTCAAGCCACAGAAAGTGCTTATTCATATTTTTGGCTACTTTTTTGTACATCTCTGGATAATGTTTTTTCAGAAATGCACATAGTTGTTTTTTATTTTTAAGCTGACGAGGCGTTATAAACGCTGAAGCAACCTCACGATTCCCTGCAATCACTGTACCATGTCGATCGGTAATTTCAGCTCGAAGCGGTGTAAGCGTTAATTCATTATGATATTGATTTTTGGCAAGGGTACTGAAAAAGTTTTTCTGGTACACCTGGAGCAAAAAAAGACGAATTGCTACAATACAGTACATTGCAACAAAAAAGAGAAAAATTGCAAAAACGCGTCGTCTATAGTTCTTCTTGTGTACCATCCAATTCCCCCACTAAAACATCGTACCCGAAAGCACCATTGAAAGAACTTTCATCTTCCGATCATCAAGCGCCCATTCTTTCACCTTTTTATATGATTTCAGCTGTGCCAATTCAATAGCAAGACGGTCTCTTTTCTTACTCATCTGTTCATGTTTATATTGAAGCTTCTGCAGACGATAGCCAATGTGTATCACCTGATTATGCAAATAGATCTTAAAAAAGGTCAAAAATAGCATTAAACCGACCAAGCTTTTCAAAAAAAATAATTTCTTCATTATTATCTCTTTACTAATACCACACACTGAGTATATCGTTATCTTATGACACTGCTTGCGCATTTTGCTAGTTATTGTAAAATTACGTACCATTTGGTTATTAAGGAGAAACAATGAAAAAGTCACTTTATACATTAGCGCTTATCGTACTTTTTGCTGGATGCAATTTTCCATGGGGAAAAAGTGGTAAGAAAAAAGAAGCCAAGGAACAAGTTATCCATGCAGCGCTACCAACAATTGACGTCAAAGTGATTACTAGTCTTGAAGACTTTGAAAAAGAAATAAGCAATTAGAAGCTTAGTGTTGTAGACTTTACCGCCAAATGGTGTGGAGCCTGCCAAGTATTTGCACCAACCTTTCAAAAAGTAGCAAATGAACTCGGTAAAGAACACAACTTCATCAAGGTAGACGTTGATAAAGCTAAGGGAGCCGCAGAAAAATATGGCGTCCAGGGGATACCAACGGTACAGTTCTTCAGAAACGGTAAAAAATTGTCAATAAAAAAAATAGGCGTTGCAACAAACGATGAACTCAAAGAATTAATAAAACAAGCGAGCGAAGAAAAATAACATGAAAATTTCTTTAACAAACACACTTTCACGCAAAAAAGAAACGTTTGAGCCGTTGCAGGACAACAAAATAACCCTCTACACCTGTGGTATAACACCCTACGACAATGCGCACCTTGGGCACGGACGTTGCTACACAAATTTTGATGTTCTCGTTCGGTTCTTCAAATTCATGGGTTACGACGTCACGTACGTTCGCAATTATACCGATATTGACGATAAAATTCTTAACAAGGCTCAAGCTGAGGGTGATGTAAGTAATTACAAGCACATTCCTAAAAAATTTATTCAGGCATACCAGGAAGACATGGAAGCTTTGAACTGCGTTGAACCTGAACATGAACCACGCGTTACCGAAAACATTCCAGAAATCATCACCTTCATTCAGGGCCTGATTACAAACGGTAGCGCATACGCCGTTGACCACGATGTTTACTTTGATATTTCATCATTTGACGATTACGGAAAGCTTTCGGGCAAAAAAATTGATGAACTTGAAGCTGGCTCACGGGTGCAAGTTGATACACGCAAAAAAAATCCAGGCGATTTTGCACTCTGGAAAGGCAATAACGAAGGCTTGTTTTGGGAATCTCCATGGGGCCATGGACGCCCCGCATGGCACATTGAATGTTCAGTCCTCGCGAAAAAGTTTTTGAATGTAACCATTGATATTCATGCAGGTGGTGCGGACCTTATGTTCCCACACCATGAAAATGAAATTGCACAATCAGAAGCTTTGCACAAAAAGCCATTTGCGCGTTACTGGCTTCATAACGCTTTTGTAAACATCAATGAAGAAAAGATGTCAAAATCTCTCGGCAATTTTATTACTCTCAAGAAGCTTTTTGATACATTCGACCCAATGGTAGTACGCTTCTTTTTTCTTCAACACCATTATCGAACCCCAATAAATTTTAATGATCAAGAACTTGCAGCAACACAAACTGCCTATAAAAAACTAATCGCTCGCTTTCAAGATGCCAAAGGAATCGGTTCATTTGAGCAATGCAAAAATGCAGGACCTATTTTTAATCAAATGATTGAAGCATTGTGTGACGATATCAATACACCAAAGTTTTTAGGTATTGTCTTCCAAAATATTGATGCTATTTGCGACTCATCAGAACTTTTCTTGGCAACAAAAACCCTTTTACAAACGGTACTAGGACTAACTCTTCAACCGC
>JAUIHA010000141.1 GCA_030432505.1 bacterium
AAGAAACGAAGAAAGAAAAACAAGAAGCATAAAAAAGCATGAATAAAATAAAAATTTTGCCATCACAAGAAGCACAGAAAATTGCGGCAGGAGAAGTTGTTGAGCGCCCGGCTAATATTGTTAAGGAGTTAGTTGAAAATGCTCTTGATGCCGGCGCAAAAACGATTTCTCTATACATCGAAAAAGCCGGCAAACAGCTTATACGTGTTGTTGATGATGGCTGTGGTATGTCTGCAGACGATGCTAAGTTGTGCTTTTCTGTTCATGCTACCAGTAAAATTGATGCAATAGCTGATTTATTATCTATTACCACATTTGGTTTTCGAGGGGAAGCGCTTGCAAGTATTTCAGCGGTGAGTAAGGTTGAATTAAAAACAAGAACGCACGATGATGATTTGGCGATAAGTGTGCAATGCAGTCAGGGAGAAGTGCACGATCCTACATTTTCTGCTGCCCCTGTTGGGACGGATATTTCGATTCGAGATTTATTTTATAATATTCCAGCACGTAAAAAATTTTTAAAACGAGATGAAACTGAATGGAATCAAACACAGGCTATTTTCCATGCTTTTTGTTTGAGCAATGTTGGTGTTCATTTTAAATTGTTTCGTGATAGTAAGCTGGTGTTAAATGCTCCTGCCGTGAAGGATGTTAAAGAGCGAGCGAGTCAGATTTGGGGATTTAATTTTTCTCAAAATCTTGTACAGCTTTCTTCTAAAACTGATTCGTGGTTTTCATGCAGTGGTTATATTTCAAACCATAACTTTTGGCGTTACGGTAGAAATACCATGTTCTTTTTTGTGAACAATCGTTGGGTTAAGAACCAAGAATTAAGCAAGGGAATTCTCAAGGGTTATCTTAATGTTTTACCCCCAGGGAAGTTTCCGGCAGTCTTCATCTTTATTACCTTGAATAATGATCACGTTGATTTTAATGTTCATCCTAAAAAAGAAGAAGTTCGTTTTACGAAACCGGTGACGATTCAAAATGCACTGCAGGAAAGTGTTAAGGAAACGTTGCAGCAAAATTTGAATGCACAAGTGAATCTTGCACCACGCTTTGAAGAAAGTGTTTTTATTGAGCAATCTGTTGCTGCAAAAAATCCAGAACCTGAGCGTATCATTTTACCTCCTAAAAAAACATTTGATGTTGCTCAAGATCCCTTTGCATCTACTCCTGTTTATCCCCCGGTAAAAACATTTACAAAACAAGCTGCTCCTATTCATACTGATGCGGTTTTTATTTCTCAGAACATTGAAAAAATTGAAGAAAAACAAAGTTTAGTAGAAGAAAAAAACTCAATTGAAAAAGATCAATTGAGTGGAAAAATTTTTGGTCAGTTATTTAATACCTATATCATTATTGACCAACATGATCAGGTAGTTTTTGTTGATCAGCACGCAGCGCATGAGCGTATTATGTATGAGCGCTTCTTGAAAAATTTTGATAGAAAAGATGGTATTGCATTACTCTTTCCTGTTGTCCTTAAGCTTTCAGAAGATCAGTTGAAACTTATCTTGGAGCATCAGGAATTTTTTGCGAACCAAGGAATTACTATTGAAGAATTCGGTAAAACAGAACTTGCCATAAAGTCGTCTCCACCTAAGGTTAAAGATCAGTGTTTAAAAGAACTTATGCTTGAAGCAATTGAATTCATTCAAGAAAATGAACAACTTGATCAAGAATTGTTTCGTAAGAAATTTCATGAGCATATGCATAGCCAAATTGCTTGTAAATCAGCCGTTAGAGCGGGCGATTTACTTGATATGAAGCAGATGATTCAGCTTATTGAAGATCTACAAAAAACAGAAAACCGTTTTATTTGTGCACACGGTAGACCAACAACGTGGACCATTACAAAGAGTGAATTTGAAAAGAAATTTAGACGCTGTTAAAGCGGTGAAATCTCTTCGCTCCCACCACCATTACGGGCTAGCTTATCTGTGATCAAACTCAAATATGTTGCATCAACAATTCGTTGGAATGATATTGGTGATGGAGTACCAGTTTTTGCTGCACTGAAGAAGAGCTCAATAAGGTTTTGATGTCCTTTGTCTGCAATTTTTGACTGTTTGTTAAATGACATTGGCAATCCGTATCCTCTGAGTTCGGTATAGTCATTCATCATAATTGATTTACCATCGAAGAATACTTCTAGATACTCTTTCCCCATCGCACCAGAGCCAAGTGATGTATAGATTAAGTTGCAGCATGAATCATCGTCCATCTGTACTTGTGCAATTACATTATCGGTAGGGTCCATATCACTTCCTGCAGGGCGTAGTGATTTTACGGAAATTGAAACAGGACGAGAACCGGTAATAAAGCAGAACAATTCAAAAATATGACACGCTTCACCAATGATTCGTCCTTTGTTTTCTTTGGACTGAATCCAGTGATCAAGAGGAATGTAGCCTGCGTTCATTCTATAGTTCATAATAACTGGATTATTACGATTTCTTACTACTTCTCTAATTGATTGGATATATGGGGAAAACGAACGATTGAAATCAACACAGTAAAGACTTTCATTATTCTTTGCAAAGAAGTGTTGGAGAAGCTGTAGCTGCTCCATTGTCACCGCTGCAGGTTTTTCAACTAATACCGCTTTACCATGCTTAAGGCTATCAATTGCTTGTTGTGCATGGAGGTGATGTGGAGTAGCAATGACAACAGCATTAACATCATCATCACGAAGCAGTTTTTTATAATCATTGCTGATACGTTGTGCTTTGTAGACACGAGCAACGTTAATAGCATTTGCTGAATTGGTATCAATGATGGAGTGGATTTTTGTTTTTTCGTGCTGAGAAATAATTGGCAGAAGTTTTACTTTACAAAA
>JAUIHA010000142.1 GCA_030432505.1 bacterium
TTCGGTTTTAAGTAACCAAGGGTGAAACAGGCTCCTACTAGCCTTTTTAAACTTAAAATTTAAGTTTAAATTTTCTTGTTCTAAGATACAAGGGTGACGACTTGAGTCCATGCAACCTACACTTCAATAAGCTACCTCGAACTATTTCATTCACATCATTTTTTCAACGAGTACAATTTCATTATCAATTACATCAGCTACTTTAATCTGAGCAAATGATGCAATCTCCTTTCCATCATTACTTTTTGCGAGTACTTCTCGCGTTACTCCTTGTACCAGGAGTTGAATTTTTCCAATACCGCCCGTCGGTATTTTCTGATACACACTGCCCGTGAGGCCAATGCATTGCGATGTTTCAAAACGGGTTCCCGGACTCACCAGCGCTAAAGCACCTTTAAGTAAAAGACCGGACAATAGAAGTAAAATAAATCCTGCGCCCACACCGCACAAGCTGGATAAAAATGGATGAAGATTAAATTGCTTCAAAGCTGTCAGCCCAACCCAACCAAACATCATAAAAAAGCCGGATAATGAGTTAAGCGACAACAGTTTAAATGATGACAATGCACCATGATGATCAAGATCTGTCTCGACATCAAAGTCGTGTCCGTCAGCATGGTCGCTGTCAAAACCTTCTGCACCAAGACCAGAGAGTAACACGAGTCCTACTTTTAAAAAGAAAAGCAAGGTGCCACCTATCGCACACATCCAAAAAATAGATTCTGACTTGTGCACAAAGAAATCTGATGCATTATGCAGGCATTGAGCAACTGACATTGCTACAAGTTTTAATGTTGTCATAGCACACCCCCTGTGGAATCGAGAGTAAAACGTATATAAAAGCTAGTGTCGCAGTGAAACAGCGACGGGTAAAAGATTAAGTCCAATTACTATTTGAGATGTTTTTATTATAACACAAACTATTTTTTTTACAAGTTGTTTATGAATTAAAGTAAACTTTTTACTAAAATTGCTAATGGCAACATCGAAATGAAAAAACATGTAACAATAGATGGATGCTTAATAAAAAAGATTTGTGGTTTTACTAGTTCACGAACAACTTGATCAGAACTTCTTTGCGCAACTTCATACGAAGCAACACAATGATGTGTTCGTTGGTCGGGGTCTGCTCCTGCAGCAAGCAGTATTTTGATAATTTTTATATTTTTCTTCTGTACAGCAATAAGCAAAGAACTCGAATCTATGAATACATCGGTACTTGCTCCCTGCTCCAAAAGGTCCTCTACTGCACGTATATTTTCCTCTTCAGCAGCGCTATACAACAACGTTTCTCTGCCATTCTCATAAAAGCTATGGATATATTCATCGTACCCACCATATTCTTCAAAAAAATGTTCTATAGGCATATCGTAAAAGAATTTTTTAATAATATGCCGTGCAAGCTTAGTATGTCCGTACAATGCAATTGTGCTCATTACTTGCGTATCTTTCAATGCTTCTTCCTCATTTTTGTGCTTTTCAGCAAGTATGGCAAAGCAGTAATCAAACAAACTCTTATTCCCTGTTTTACAGGCAACTTCTAACGCTTGCTCATGGGTACCAAACAAATTCACAAACGCTTTAAGAGATCCTTCATTTGGCTTAGCACGAAAAATAGGAATCCACTGTAGTCGAAAAGTTATTTTTGAAAAAAATCGCTGTAAAAAATTCTTTTTCTTCGTTTCCCGCTCATCATAACAATGCAACGCATCATCAAACTTTTTACATACCAGGTTAAGTTTCGCAAAATCTTGTGGTTTTAAAACCGCATAACCAAGAGCATAGTGCAATACGTCATCAGAAAGATCGGTTGCCGTATATCTTTGCACATCATAATTTTCTCCTTTATACGGCACCACCGCCATGTCATTTTTATCTGTAGCTTTCTGCGTATACACAAGATTACGCCGCTGTCCACAAAACAGTATTGATGGTAATAAAAACCAAAGAAACGTAAAAATAATCGCTCGGCGTTTATTCATCTGACAAACTCTCGTCTGAAAGTTCATGATACAACTCACAGGCAAATGTATTGAATTCTTTGGGATTTTCTAAATATTTACTGAAACCAAGTAGATATTCCTTGTGCTCCAGCATCTCATCTTTTTTCTGCTTCAGAAATTGAATAAGACTATCAATATCATACTCGAGAAAATCCATAATAGAATCTATAGCTTTATCCAATAGTTTATGCATCGAACCCTTGCACAGGAAACCGTCAACAATCGTAAAAACAAATAGTAATGCTGCTGAGGATAAGGAACAAGCACATCCCAATACAGCAATACCGAAACCTGTCTCAAGGGTATACACGATATAGCACATCCCAAAAGAACCAAACTTGCATTCTACCACAGCAAGCAGTATTGGTAGGTAGATAAAAACAGAAGCTGCAAGCAGTAATCCTATCGGAATACCAGTGTAACAGGCAGCTTTTTCTATGTAGAAACAATCTCTATCCCCTCTGTGTGACACAGGAGCCCTCTCCGAAAGATTGAATCTTTTTCGCACTTTTGCAATATGCTCAATATCATTCAAAAACCAATTACCCTGTGCAGCCTGCACTATAGCCTGTTTCAACTTATCTTTCTCAACCTTCTCCAATTGCAACGTTCCATCCAAATATTCTTTTTCGATCTTCTGAATAAATTTATTGCATCGACCATCAATCATACGCTTAATTTCTTCTACATCCCCTGAATTATGAATGACCTTTTTGATCTTTTTAAAATCTTCTTTTGCCGCTTTAATTTCTTCAGGATTAAAAAATGTAGTAATCAGCTTTCGCAGTTCTTTTTTTAGTTTTTTAGGCTGCAATTTAATCTTTGATTTCAATGAACC
>JAUIHA010000143.1 GCA_030432505.1 bacterium
TCTTTATTATTTTTTTTTATAAGATTTTTTTGTTGTTCATGTTCCGAGAGATGGTCAAAGACATTCTCTGATATAAGAATAGGGCTTTTATATTTTTTTGTTAAATGTTCTAAGCGGCTAGCAATATTTACAGCTGGGCCATTGATCATGAGTCTATTGGTAATAAGCCCTATTGCGATGTTTCCTGTATCTATTCCAACTCCACAACGTAGTTTTGTACGTCCAATAATTTCTTCAGGAACATTAAAATTATTTGTAAAAGAAACAATGTCTGAGGCACACTGCAGTGCATGAGAGCACATTTTTCCTCGATTTGTATTATCCTGAGGGAGGAAAATTGCCATAACTGCATCTCCAATAAATTTATCAATCATGCCTCCGGCATCTGTTATGAGTTTTGATATTCCTGTAAGATAATCATTAAGGAGATAGTGCACATCTATCGTATCATTTTGATCACTGAGTGATGTGTATCCTCGTATATCACAAAAAAGAATGATGGCATCTGTTTTTTGAGGATTATCTTGTGCTAATAAATTGTTGAGTGTTTTTTCTGTTTCAGAGGCGCTGAGCATGCCATAGATGAGCGTAAAATCAGTTTGTGTTCCTGCTTCTTGGTATCTGGGTTTTTCTTGTTCTCCTGATGCATGCCGTCTGAACATCATAGGCTTTGCTGTTGGCGAGCTATGAATTGTTACAAGGAGCAGTATTATAATTTTTAAAAATTTCATTTTTGCTACCAACTTTGTTTAAGTTGAGGAAGGGCGACACTTTTAACCTTACGTTTTGACTGTACGCCATAAAGTGTAAAACGTTCACTCTTCCCTTTGAGCTCAATATTTTTAAAAGGCTCAAAGTGATAATGTTCTTTCATTTTTTGTGGGATGGCATCATAAACATCTTCTGAAATTAATATTGGCGTCTTGAGGCTTCTTGTCTTCCCTTCAAGGCGCGCGGCGATATTAATGGCATCTCCAGTAACCATAAGGTGACCCTGAATAAGACCAACAGCAGCCGGTCCAACATGAATTCCAATACCATTTTTAAGGCGTTTTCTTCCATCAACATATTTATCAGCAGGGAATTTTGTTGAATAACGAATAATTTCGCGAGCACAGCGCACTGCGCGCTCACATGCTTTTGTTTCATTATCTGCTATGAAAATAGCCATAACAGCATCACCAATAAATTTATCGACAAGGCCATTTCTTTTAGTAACGATATTTGCTATTCCACCAAGATAGTTATTTAAAAGATTATACATATCAAGGTGATGATTTTGTTCACTCAGTGGCGTAAAGCTTTCAATATCGCAGAACAATACCGCAAGTTTATATTCTTTTCCTTTACTGAGTTCTTTTGGGTCTTTTGAATAAAATTGTGCTGCTGTTTTTGGGCTGGCAAACATGCCATAAATAGATTGGATGTTACTAAGTTCTATTTCAGCATGTTGTAGTTTTTTCAGATAGAACCTTTTTAATAGTGTTTGTGCAATTTTTTTGAATTTTTCTTTATGGAGTTCACTTTGTAGTTCTTCGGTGCTTTCTGTGCTTGATGTGGAGTCGTCGCTATAGGTTGAGAAATCAGAATCATCTGAACGAGTTGAAATGTCTGAATTTTCTCGAAGGAGTTGCTGGCGAGGTTCTTCAGCTTTTGTTTTTGTTATGTAAAACAAGACGCACATCATCAGTGCTGAAGTAATAGATAATATAAGTATTTTTTGCTTTTTAAGCATTACTTACCTTCCAGTTTATTTTGAGATTACCTTTTAATATTTATTATAGATAATATTAATTCAAATAGTCAATAATATCTGTATTTAGAAGGTTTTAAGTTGTTGAAAATAAAACAAGCCCCTTCTCAGATGAGAAGGGGCTTGCGCGTTGTATACATCTTTTTATGCTAAATGAAGTCTAAACGCCTTCTGATTCGTGCTATTCCCCAGCCTCCCAGTATAAAGGTGAGGGCTAAAAGCGTTCCTGCTGAATACCAGAAGGGTAAGTTTCCTTGTTGCGAAATCATAGCGGCTCGCATCATCTCTGTTGCATGGGTGTATGGATTAAGCAAGTTGAGATAGGCAAACCTTGGTGCAACGTTATAAAGTGACATCCAAGAAAATTGGAAACCACCTAAAAACCAGAGTGGAAACAGAATACGCATCCAGCTATTTTCAATTGTTGCAAGTCCTTTGGTAAAGGCAATCATAAACAACGTGAAGCTTCCATAAAAAGCATTCATTATCAGAAGGGCTATCGTAAGTTTCAAGAAACTAATGGATGATAAATCCAAACGGTAAAATAAGAGTACCTTTGCAGTAATGAGTGCCATAATGCAAATAATAAATGAATTAAATGCATAAAATAGCCCTTGCTTGACCAATATGAGCCAATTAGGAAGTGGCAAGGTAAGCAAAAACGATGTATGGTTTTCGCCTTCAATATCGGCATAAAAGTAACTGAGCTGTGTAACGAGTTCAAAGCCACCGCATGTAACAATGACACTTGCTGCCATAAATGCCCCGTATGAGTTTTCAAAACCAAGTGCTGGCAAAATGTATGCGGTAATTAAAATGTTTGCACTTGCCCAAATAAAGGCATTAATTATTTTATCTTTAAGTGTTTGGGATAACAGAAAGAGATCTGTTTTAAACAGTTCCCAAACAGTTTGTAGATAGCTAAAATTCATAATGATTCCTTAGATAAAATCTAAACGTTTTCGTATTCGTACAATTCCCCATCCCCCTAGTGCAAAGGTGAGGACAAAGAGTGTTGCAATTGAATACCAGAAGGGTAAATTTCCCTGTTGTGAAATCATAACAGCACGCATCATTTCCGTT
>JAUIHA010000144.1 GCA_030432505.1 bacterium
ATGCGATAGAAAAACAAAGCAGTCGTGCTACCAACAGACAGCGAAAGTACAGCTCCAAAGTGTGTTACAATGTCAAGCGTCAAAGCACAAAGTCCTATAAAAAAAATAAAAAACAACGGGATAAAAATCATAAAAAGATCACTCAGACCATGCCTTGCAAAGGTAAGAGAACACACAACCGCCGATTGATTAAAAGCCACATTTTCCTTTTCCCCTTTCAACGCAAACCCTTTTACCGTGCCCGCAGTAATTTTTGATTCTACTAAGTCCCATCCCTGTATGTAAGAATCAAGGGCAGTTGTTAGCTGAGGTTCAAGATACATAATTTGGTCAATGCTGGCATACTGATTGGTCATTATAAGATCAATGCGGTGATCATCAAGTGGGAAGTGGCGAAAGTCTAAATTTGATTGAAAAGCAACCTTAATTTTGTATAAAGCATATGACGGATCTTTTACCACCATTTTCTTTTCAAGAATTTTACCTTTCTCAAACTCAAATTTTCCAACGAGCGATGGGTTAACTTTACTCGCATCAAAAGAAAAACGAATCATTAAATCCATAATAAACTGATTCTCAACCATCTTAAATTCAGAAAAATTTCTGATAAAAATATGTGGTTTAACAGCAACGCCCCTACTCACGGCACTATTTTTTTGTTTGCTGGTAATCGCCTGCATACGATACACCGGGTCAACAACATGTTGCTTTAGTAAAGCTTTAAAGAACAGCGCCGCCATGCTAAAGGTAACAATAACAAGAAGCATAAAGAGCACTCGTACATCGGTTATCACTTCAAGTACGCGTTTTTTCTTACGAAAGTATAATGTTACGATACTCATGACACCCCTTATTTTTTACTTGTTTCCATTAGTCGACTTATCTTCATAATAGCGTTGCTTCGCCCCTAATGACACTTTGACTGCACGCTGCCCGGGCGCCCAATTTGCCGGGCATAGCTCACCATGTTTCTCAGTAAACTGTAATGCATCAATCACTCGCAACAGCTCATCAATATCTCTTCCAATGCACAAATTATTAACCGATCCATACCGCACAATGCCCTGTTGATCAATAAAAAACGTGCCTCGCAAACTAGTCCCCGCATCCTCATCAAGTACACAAAAAGCGCGTGATACATTTTTTCCAATGTCAGAAAGCAACGTAAATGTTACCCCTTGAATTCCACCTTCCTCACGAGACCGCTCAAGCCAAGCAAGATGGGTATGAACAGAATCTACTGATGCGCCAATGACTGATACATTACGCTTTTTAAAATCGGGTAATCGTTCCTGCAAGGCATGCATCTCCGTGGGACAAACAACACTAAAATCATTGGAATAAAAGAAAAATAGCGTGTACTTTCCTAGATAATCCAGAGAATTAACCATCTCAATTTTGCCATTAATAATTGCCTCGCCAATAAATTCGGGAGATCTCCTACCAATAATCATTTCAGGCTGGCCCTGTGGCGCTATTCCCTCATTACTTTTTTTCATAATACTATCCTATTCATTCATACTTTTTTGCTCACAATTTATCGATAAAAATCTCATTTATGATTACCACACACGTGTATTTTCACTCAATAGTTTGAGCAAAAAATATCAACGCCTTGTTGTTTTTCATTATCCACAGTAAAATACTATCATGAGAATCAGTCCCACTTTTACCTAAACAGAAATAGTCAATCATGCTAATCGACGAATTACGCGAAGAACTCAAAGCCATTGAACCTGATCTTGAAACCATCAAAGCATTCTATAAAAATGCTGGCATCGAAGAAAAGTTTAATGCGTTGCACAGCCAAGTACATGCTGAAGATTTCTGGCAACACCCAGACCAAATCAAAATTTCCAAAGAATATCAGCACATTAAGCAGCTTCATAACGACTTTCAAGAAACTCTCTCAACCTTTGATGATAACAAAGAACTCATTGAACTCTTTGGGGAGAATGAGGAAGAACTCAAACGTTGCGAAGGTGATATCAAAATACTTCGTCGCAAAGTCGGCCGTTTTAAAATTGAACTTCTCCTTAATCAAGAAAATGATGACAAAGCATGCTTTTTAAACATCAACTCCGGTGCCGGTGGTACCGAATCGCAAGACTGGGCAGATATGCTTTTGCGTATGTACCTACGTTTTTGTGAACGAGAAAAACTAAAAGTTGATATCATCGACTATCAAGCAGGAGAAGAAGCTGGTATAAAATCAGCAACACTCTACATCAAGAGCAAAAATGCTACCGGACTTTTAACATCAGAATCAGGTATTCACCGCCTCGTACGCATATCACCATTTGATTCTAACAAACGTCGCCACACCTCATTTGCAGCAGTTTCAATTACACCAGAAGCGATTGATGAAAAAATTGAAATTGATGAGAACGATCTTCGCATCGACACCTACCGTGCAGGGGGTGCAGGAGGCCAGCACGTGAACAAAACAGATTCAGCAGTACGGATCACCCACCTTCCTACAAACATTGTCGTACAATGTCAAAATGAACGCTCTCAGCTCCAGAACAAACAGACAGCTATGAAAATGTTGAAAGCAAAGCTCATTGAAAAACAGGAAGAAGAAAAGCGTGCACGAGAAAAAGCGGTTGAGAAAAAGAAAATTGAATGGGGATCTCAAATTCGCTCATACGTTTTGCATCCGTATAAAATGATTAAAGATCATCGTACTAATCTTGAGCACCACCAACCAGACCATGTGCTTGATGGTGACATTATGGGCTTTATTGAAAACTTTTTAGTATTTAGAGCGAGCGACTAGCAATAAGCTTTTTGTGCGCCTTATTAACAAGCTCCTCAAAGGAAA
>JAUIHA010000145.1 GCA_030432505.1 bacterium
ACAATTTCAAAGTTTTCGTTATGCGGAGTTCCAAGTGTTACAAGATATTTGATTTTTGCTTTATTGGTTAATTTCTTAAGTTCGCTGCGAGCATATTCTCGAGATAGAGATTGTTCTTTTTGTATTTTGTTAATAAGCTTTTTTCTGATTGTTTTGATTTTTTTATTAAAGAGTTTTGTTGGGGCTGCCATATTTCTAAATAAAGATTTCTTAACTTTAAGAAAGATGCTATAGATGCCGGATGATGCTTTAAATGGTACAAAAAGCTCTTCTTCTGTTTTTGTCCGAAGGCTCAGAAGTTGACTGACAACATAGGCTACACGTCCACCATAACTGTGCGCGATTATTGCTGTTTCGTGATCAGTATCTTTCATAAGTGCATGATAAATTTTTAGAACAATTTCTTCTGCTGCGCCTATTTGTTCACCATAGGTCCAGCCTTGTGTATATTTACCTTGTTTCCACTCGTATGGTGTTACGGAAAAACCAAGAACTTCGCCGGCCTGTTTGAGATTTCCATAAAAACCACCTTCTTTACGAAGCCATTCTTTATTAGCATCACCAATTAATTGTTTTCCGAAACCATGAGTAATAATAATTTCATATGGTTTACGCAGCACCGCTTCACTCGTATCATCTGTTAAATCAATAATTACTGGCATGTCTGGTTCTTGTTTGTCTGCATTAGGAGAACCACTTTTTTTGATTTTCTTCTTCGCAGTGAGTTCCAACTTGTTTTTATTCTTATCTTGCTCTTGATTCACGTTGTCATGGGCTAAACATAGGCTAAATTGTATGAGAATAATTGCGAGCAAAGAAAGTCGTTTATTCATGGATTTTTTCCCAAACTGATAATGATTTATCTAAATTTTGCACCCCACCCCTTCTACTGAGAAGAGGGAAAAGCCATTGTAGTGGAAAACATTGAACAAGTAAAATAGCCCTCAATACCCCCAAATTTCAGGACACTTTTCTAGTACATATTTCATATTGAAAATTAGTTGATTGTCGTACGTTATATGCTAATGAGAAAATAATATTTTTAGGGATTTTAACAAATTGATTGGAAAAAATTACCTCTAGAATTCTTGTCTTTGCCCTTATATTATCGATATTTTCTCAGCATGCTGATGCTGCTGATCGAAATAAGGCTTATGAGGTTGCTTTAGTAGAAGTAGAGGATGATGATACTTGGCTTATAGATAGCAATAGAAAAAAAATAAATGATCTATATAAAAAATTACAAGTAGCTAAGAAAGTATAAAAGCCTGCGCTTGGCCAAATACAGTTAACAAAAGGGGCAGAGAATTCCGCCCCTACAATTTTTTAAACAGTTGTTGAGAGTTGTATTTTTTCATAACTTTTGTACTGATCGAAAATATCTTTTGGCCAGCTCGCTTGCACATCAACCATCTCTTGTTCGTCATTCAATACTGGTGTAAAGAGCGGGTGAAGTACAACCTGTGCTTTCAAGTTTCCAACAATTGCCTTACGGTTTTCTTTAAGCGCTTTAAGATACTGTGGATGCTTAAGAGGGCGACCATAGGTTTCAAGCAGACGGTCAGCGGCAAGACCATCACCAGTTGATTTAATGCGTTGTATTTCAACCATCAAGGTCTTAATGCTTTCTTTAACTTGTGTAAGATCAGATACCTTGAGGTCAACAACGGTATGATGATGTCCGTTCACCTCAAATTGTTCTTCAACAAATTCAAGGCCACCATGTTCCATGAGATAATACATGATGGTGCAGTTTGCCTGTGCATGTGCACCGGTGATTTCATGTGCATCATCACTTTGTTGTAAAAATCTACGCAGTCCTGTTCCTGCCATGCCTAAGATAAGTTCTGTTTCTAATTCGTCACGAGACATCTTTTTGTCCCAGCCTTGCATCAAGCCACACTCAAGCATTTTATCAAGGTGGTGTACGCTCACGTACAATGCAATGATTTCTGCACGAAGTTCTTCAATAGCATTTTCTGAACCGGCTAAAAATTCACTGATGTTTTTACTGGTCACGTCAATGGTATCACCAACGTGGTAGGTCTCACCACCAATATGAAGGTTGTCACCTTCTTTAAAGGTATGCTTATCAAGACGGCCACTTCCGTGTCCAAGTGTCTCATGTAAAATCACTTGCACGTCCCAGATATCGTTACCAAGTTTATCATCGGGGTCGTTAGCTTTGAGCCATGCAGCACGCTCTTTTGAATTAAAGAGGTTTCTACTCAAATCTTTGTTAATTTTTGTTGCAAGCCCTTTGCTTGAAGGGTAGATAATTTGTTTTGAACCATGCTGTGAACGAATTTCAGAATAGTTTGGCAGACAATATGCCGCAGTGATGAACATTGGTCCAAGGTGTCCCATACCAAATATTTTTTGGTTGATGGACGCATTTGGTATTGAACCAAGTTTTACGCGTCTGAATTCTGCTGGAACTGGAAGTTGTTTTTCAATGTCGGGGAGCATGCCATTAAGCTTATTGATATCAACACTTTTAATGGTTGCTTCAGCTTGGAAGAAGCCTCGTTTTGATTTTGGATCATCATAGGTTTCAATAAAGCCAAAGTTATAATCAACTTTACTGTTACTCTTGAGCCATTCAATAGAATGCTTTTTAAAGAGGTCTTCATCGCCGGTTTCTAAAAATTTGATTAAAAAGTTGAGGCTGGCAATCAAATGTTTATCAAAATGTTCAGGATGTTTTTGTGCATGCTCATGAGCTTTTTTAAGCCAGTGTGCTGAAGTACTGAGCTCTTTTGCATATTTGTCTTTTGCTGAATATGAGGAAGATGTTGGTATACGCTTGCCATCTTTATGG
>JAUIHA010000003.1 GCA_030432505.1 bacterium
TTCGCCAAAAACTCATGAAACAAAATAACTCATCTCAAGACCCACCCGTTCAGGACGTTATCAAGAATATTACGCCACAGTTTTTTACTGCCAATGATTTCAGGGCCATTGTTGCTTCACTGCGTACCCAAGATAATGATATACGTACGTGGGGACTGAAGTTCCAGAAATGTGTGATTTTACCAAAAAACGCGTAGTAATTTGCATAATTCCAGGTCTAGGCTACAGTTATATACCTTTTAAATTTATGAATTATAGAGAATGAATAGGAATGATTATGAAAAAACTTTTAGCAATATTGATTTTAGGGTTAGGAATAGTACTTAATACACCGCTTCAGGCGGTATTCAGCTGGTGCAAAAACACAAAGTATGTTGATGAAGTGAATCAAATTCAGGTTGGAGCCCCAACAAAAAAAGGACCGAAGAAAAAAAGGCCTGTTAAACAAGGCAACGTAAGCTACAAATATGCGATAACCAATATGGAAGAAGAGTTTAAAGATCTTTCCTTAGATGATCAAAAATACTCGATGCTTATCGGGTCAGCAGAAGATGATTGTGGCAAAGTTATGGAAGATAAGTTTTGTATCAATGAAGTTAATGATACAACGATTATTGTTCTTGCTGATGGCCACGGTGCCGAGGTTAGCGGTCGATCATTTAGAATGCCTGGGATGAGAGGGCGAAAACCGCAGAAAAAGCTTTCATCACAAGGGAGCACGGTTGCTCGTTATGTCTGTCAGCGACTGTCGACAGAATTTGCTGAACTTATTCTACGTGGGAAAAATATTAGTCCACCCATTGCTGAGTCCATTTTTTACCAAGTTGATAAAGAAATTTTGTCTGAAGATGATTATCGAATGAGTGGTGCTACTGCAACGGTTATCATCATTTCACCAGATGTCATCAAGGTTTTTTACTGTGGTGATTCCCGCGTTATCTTTAAAATGCAAGATGATAATGTCATTGGTTCTCGAGATCACAGTCCAAATGATGAAATTGAAGAGGAAAGAATTAAGAAAGCTGGATACAGCGTGTATGGTGGCCGCGTAGGTGGAATGCTTGGTGTTGCTCGAAGCCTTGGTGATAGAAAAACAAAAGCGTATAAAAAGATTTCTTTTTCAAACGATGAGATGTCAAAAGAAGATCTTGAGAGCATGTTTAAAACGTATGAAAAATACAAAGACAAGTTCTGCGTTGTTGCTAAACCTGATTTTATGCAAGTTCCAACCAGTGAAGTAGAGTTTCTTTTTGTTGCATCTGACGGTATTTGGGATGTTTGGAAAAATAATGAAGTTGCTGATTTCTTGAGTAAAAGTATCCCTGCAACCTTTTTCCCTCAAGACCTTGATAATGCTGTGCAAGCGATTATCAAACGATCAATCCCACGACGAATAGAAAAGAAGATTAGTAAAGATAATATGAGTGGTGTGTTTGCCTACTTCTCATAATTCGTTTTGTTTCTGGGGGATTATCTATGAAGCGCCTATTTATAAAATTATTGTTTTTAATGGGAATTACCAGCCTTTCCGCTGGTAATTTTCCTATTTCACTTCCTCCGCGCAAGGTGCATGTAGGCTATGCGGCTGATCAAAATGCAAAGCATCGTAGCATGATGCAGGATGTTATGCTTTGTTCTTTTCCATTTTATGGGGTGTTTGATGGGCATGGCAAGTATGGATATCTTTATGCAGATAGCGCAAAAAAACAGATTCATAATCTATTATCAAAAAAAACACAAAACTTATCGATAGAAGACATTTTCTTTAAAACCGATGATTCTTTATTTAGCTATGCTGAACAGCTTGGCCGTGGTGGAACAACGGCAACCATCGCGTGGTTCAATGAAAAATGTACACAGTTGACCTATGCGTATACCGGCGATTCTCGTATGATGATATTTCGTAACAATTTTACTTATTTTGAAACAGAAGATCATAAGCCAACATGGGGGCAGGAAAAGGCACGTATCGAGAATGCCTTAGGGCGAGTTTCCAAGGGTGGCTATATTTATGCTTATGGCGGTAGGCATGGTGTAAACATGACGCGTTGTTTGGGGGATTTTGATCTCAAATGTTTTAACGATTCTTCTTCAACAATTACTTTAAGTTCATGTAATAAAGATGATTATAAAACAAAGTTTGTTGCTATAGCACAACCAAGTTACGGAAGTATCAATATCAAACGTAAAGATGTTGTTGTGATAGCATCTGATGGATTATGGGATGCTATGAGTGCCTCTCAGGTATCATTATTTTTGCAACGACAATTCTTAGTTCGTTCCGATTATCCGGTGGATTCTGCTATGTTACAAAATATAGCATATTTTCTTGTGCAAAAGGCGATTCGAGATGGATCAAAGGATAATGTCTCAGTGATGATTTTGTATATTGAATAACATAGGTAAATAATGAAAAAAGTGATTATTTTAGTTTTGTTGGTTATTTGTTTTGCTCCACAAAATCTTTTGCAGGCAGGTATGAACGATGCAATCGTTTGGAAAGCTTCTATGAGAAACGTTTCAGCGAGAGATAATCAGGAGTTGATTGAGTACGAAAAAGCCTTCGCCTTGTTTACTATTTTAACGGCACATGATAAGCGGTGGAAGTCTTTTGAAAAAAAAGAAGAAATGGTAAAAATATATCACTTTTTTAGAGAGTATGGACTTATAAGAGATATTGAGAATACGAATAATCTTGATCGTGAGGCACTTTTGAATGGGTATAGAGAATTTTTAGAATTGCTACTTGAAGGTTGCTCTATTGATGATTTATATCAACATTATCTGGATGAGGATGATTTGATTCCTGAGGGAAGTCCAGTGAGTGATAATGGTGAAGAAGTTTTTTCTAAGCTATGAAGGGCTCGTACGAGCCCTTTTTTAATGTGCGTACGCTAAGCGTTTTTCAACGTTATTTCGAGTAATATTCAATATCCATGACATACACAAGTAGATTGCTGCAATGGTAAGATACATGCTCATTGGATTCATTTCACGAGCAATAATATTCATACCAACGCGCGTGAGTTCTAAAAAACCGATTGATGATAACAGTGATGTACTTTTCAACAGCTGGTCGAATTCACCGGCAAGTGCTGGTGCAACGTTACGTAGCATTTGTGGTGCAATGATGTATCTGACCGTATCAAATGTGCTATAGCCAAGGACATAACATGCTTCCCATTGCCCTTGCGGAATGCTGTTGATACCACTACGGATAATTTGGCACAAGTATCCTGCACTGCATAGCGAAAGTGAAAGGGTGCCCGCGACAAATGGTGACAAGTTAATGCCCAAAAGCTCTGGAAGTACAAAATAGACAATGAGGAGCTGGACATATACGGGAATACCGCGCAACACAAACGTAACAAAATCGATGATGTCTGAGGCAATGCCAAATCGCAGTTTTTTGCAGGTGCTCAAGCCAAACAGTGTACCAATGCTGATACCAAGTAGGCAGGCAAGCAGCCACACGCCAAGTGTCGTTGCAGCGCCCCGTGCAAGAAAGGGTGCTGCGTCAATGAGTGATGTTAAAACGTCATTCATGATTGCACTCCTGGAATGTTCCAGCGTTGTTCAAGCTTTTGAATGGTGCCGGTATCACGTAATTCTTTAATTGCTTTTGTTACTTGTTCTGTAAGTTTTTTGCGTGTTTTATTGAGCGCAACGCCAATTCCCATGATTTGGAAATCTTCGGGGATTGCTACTTTGATGTACTTGAGCTGCGGATTTTTCTTTTGTAGCCCTTCAACAATGAGTGGTTCATAAAGGGCGCATAAACTTTTACGATACTTGAGCTCCATAATCATTTCTGGAACACTATTGACCGGTTTTTTGTCAATGAAATCAAATTGTTCTTGATTCAAAAATGCCTCACTAGGACTGCCAGGTTCGTAACATAGGGTTGTATTTGCAAGGTTTTTTAAATCAAAGATTGTTTCAACATCTTTTGGTATGGAGTCCCAGAAGAGTAAGTTGAATGTTGTGATGCCTTCACCAGAGTATTGCACCATGTTGTAGGCATTTTGACGCTTTTTAGTGATATCAAGGCCTGAGAATGCCATGTCTATTTTGCCTTGGTTAAGTGCTATCAGCAGTGATGCTAAGCCTCCCATGTCTTTGATTTCAACGTTCTTATTTAGTTTTTTGCCGAGTTCTTCAGCAACGTCAACGTCAAAGCCTTCAAATTCACCAGCGTTATTGATGCTCATGTATGGTGCCCATCCACTCATCATACCGATAATAATGGTGTCTTTTGTTTGACGTGCAGGCTCTGTTGTTTTTTTGTAAATGAATAGGCCGATAATAATACAGGTAAGTGTGAGTATTGTTTTTATTGTGTTCGTTTTCATAATTTGTCCTTTTGTTCGTTTTGGGTTGTCATGCTGTGATCTTATTTCTCAGCATCCAATTTTCTTCAAGGAGTGATATTTGGACCCTGAATAACAAGTTTAAGTCTACGCTCAGGTAGCTTCGACTCACAGGCAGGGTGACATCAAAAGTAGATGTAACTCATCCTCCGGTGGGCATAAGGTATAGCCCTGAAGAATTTATCAAAAATTTACTTGGAATTCTTAGAAAAGATTAATGTGAATGATGATGAGGATGATGGTTGATTGAGAATGTAGAAATAGCACTGTTGATCGCATTTTGTGCGACTTGATAAACGAAGGAACGTGAATTTTTTCGTTGAGATAATTTTAGCATCATTATCCTTCCTTAAATTAGTGTTATACTACTACAAATCTAGTATTATAATAGCAGTAAGTTTTCAATATGTCAATTGAGCCCGATAAAGCGAGTTTATATGAGTACCGATGTAACCATTATTCCTTCTCACATTGAAGCGGTTTTAGAATTTGTACAGCCCTATTTACCTATTAATCCTGTCATTGTTGAGGCGGGAGCATTTAAGGGTGCTGGCACGGTTAAATTGGCTGAAAAGTGGCCCAAAGGAACGGTGCATGCATTTGAGCCGGTACCGCAGATTTTTAGAGAATTACAAAATTATTCAGGATTATATTACAACGTTAAGCGTTATGCATGTGCACTCAGTGACTCGTGCGGGATGGCTGAATTTCACGTCTCTGAAAAACCAACTAGGCCCGGGGAGCCATCACAAGGTGGCTCACTTTTAAAACCCAAAGAGCGGTTGAAATGGTCGAATCTTGAATATAAAAAAACGATGCAGGTGCCAACCATGACCTTGGACTACTGGGCGGAGAAGTATAAGATTGAAGAAATTGATTTTTTATGGCTTGATATGCAGGGCTGTGAACTTAATGTTATGAAAGCCGCACCAAACATGCTTGCAAAGGTAAAGGTTATTTACACCGAAGTTGAATTTGTTGAGGCGTATGAAGGGCAATATCAGTATGGTGATGTGCGGTCATGGCTTGAGAGCCAGGGCTTTACTATGATTGCCAAAGATTTTACGAATCAAAAAGATTGGTTTTTTGGGAATTGTGTTTTTGCTAACAAAAAATTTAAGACTAATGAATAAAGGGAGCATAAACATGCTCCCTTTATTTTCTCTCCGGGGTAGGAGTTGAATGTTCTGAATGTAAGTGTAGTTAGGAACTAGAAAAATATTCCAAATTTCCCCCAGATACTCCATTGTTCGAGGGATTTATTGCTTTCAGCAAATTCATAAGAAGACCCTACGCTCAAGTAGCTTGGGTGTTTAATGAATTTGTCCAGGTCGTAGCTTATATTCCCAAAGATTTTATGTGTCAAACTTGAAGGGTGTCCTGAAAGATCGATATCTTCTTCTTTAATAAATTCTCCATCAGCTGTAGCAGTAGCGTTTATTGTTGTAGCTGAGGATACAGCTGTTGCCGCTGCTTCTCTTGGAAGAAATTGACCATTATTTACTGTAACAGGGGGCATTGCTCTAGTTTGAAGGCTATCTGCTGGAACAAAAAATGCACCGCTTGATGGAAGGCCAAAGACCCCAGGTTTTTCCCATGCTTCACGAAGTCTTACTTTTTCATCTTCTCGTGCCCATAGATTATAACCTAGAGCGAATTGCCATCTATTGAGTGTTAAGTCAAGATAAGCAATTCCATCAAACTGAGATCCAGGTGTTACTTTAACATTTCGTGTCATTATATTAACCCCAGGAATGGTATTTTGGAGGACCATTGTTGCATCGTCAGGATCTTGTTGACGCATTCTTATGTAGCGTCCCCATTTTTTCCCTTTGAGTTCGAGAGTGCGTTTTTGTGTGTTGTTAAAAAGGTAACGATAGTCACCCATTACCCAGAAGCTTAAATGATTACGTTTGTTTTTGCTTTGCCAGATGTCAAATCGTCCATTGAGACCTCCACCAAGGCCAAAGTGGAATCCGTTACCAACGAGTGGTTCAAAGACATATTCTGCTTTTGCTTTATTACCAGTTGGAGCAAGAACTGCAAATTCTAAACCAAGTTGATAACGTTTTTTGTTAAGAACATGATAGCCAAGTTTAAAGTCAATATCTGCAAATCCAGTAAGACTTTGAGAACCGGTAATTTTTCCATATCTCCAGCGTTCAGACCAGTCTGTTGATAGTTGGTGGCCAGTAAAAGCCTCTGCAACAGTATTTGGCCCAATATGATTTGTTCCCTTGTCTCGAACTGTTTCTCGAAGATTTATGTCATGCTCTGTGTGGACAACAGCGGTTGAAGCTGCAAGATAAAGATTTTGTAAGATATTGTCGAGTTTATAGTATTGATCAAATCGTACACCATAAGTTTTTACTTTTGGGTCAAAACTAAAATCTCCATCGTAAGCAGAACGAAGATTAAAATTGAATGAGTGAACATCTACATCTGTGCCAGTCCCTGCTTTAAGTGTAGTTTTGTGATCAAACATAAAATATTTGGCAAGGTCATTACCATTTGTTGATGCTTGGTAAAAGGGGGCGACTTGAATGCCTCCTCCTAATGATTTCTTATTTTTGGCAGTATTACTAGCCCAAGTAGTCATTTGCATTGGTAAATTTACGCTTGCAGAACGTGGATTAAAAAATGTTTTATTTGTTTGTGTGGCTTGTAAAGAACCTATCTGGGCAATTAGGAATAGATGCAGCAAACCTTTAGCTATCCTTTTCATTAACGCTCTCCTTAAATAAAAAAATAAGATTTCTCTGAAAAATAAAGGAAAGCAAAACAAAAAAAAGAGAGTCAATGTTTTAGAAAAATTTTAGTCCAATTTTTTATTGGTACTTGATCTCTCAGAGGGCTTTTTAAACCACTCGATAATTGTTCCCCAGCTTCCTGTTTTATGTATTTTTGAAAATTTGTTTATTTCTAAATCATAAGTAAAAGCATCAATTAGATTTGAATCACGTTTATTTTTGGTAAAGAGCATGTATCGCGATGAATTCCAAAATTTATACACGCCAGTTGTTGTGATTCCTTGTATTGGAATAAGCTGTCTATTACCTGGTATTTTCCTAACGAAATATGTGTATGTGCAGAATAAATTTGATATGCTTGGTTGATAAAAATATATTTTATTGTCATTGACATAGTGACTAATAATGTAGGTGTCACTATCGTTGTAACCAATAAAATCGCGATGATTCACCTTACTTGTTTTACACCATGTTGTTGGATCAAAAATGCTAAATTGTTTGCCTACACCATTGAGGCTGCTACACAGAGAAATAGCTACTTGTAGGAGCAGAATCGGTTTCAAATTGTGAAGTTTTTTAATCATGATTGCTGGCTCCCGGGGCTTCTTTCTGCCGTACTAATTTTTCGAACTTTTTGTTGTAAAAGCATTTTGTATGCTATAGATCCGAGATCTTGATTGTCAACTTTTCTCTTGAAAAAGATCTTATCATTATCGATTATTACTCTTATTTCTGTGCTAGGAAGACCGACATTTTTTTTATTATTGAATACTTCGCGCTCATAAACGAGTCCCGTTGGTTCGAGGCGTGTTTTTGATATGGTGATGGTAAGGTACTGAGATTGTTTGTTTACTTTTATTTTTATTTCAAAGTTAAAGTTAAGGTCGAAGATTTTCACTACAGAAGCTTTATTTTTTAGAAGTACGTCATCTATAGAATGAATACAGTCATAGGGGTATATGACACAACTTTTGCAAATAACACCTAGATTGGTAACAGCGCGCGTGTACTGATCTGATCGTTCGCTTTTTATTGAATAGATTGATACTGCGTGGAGTTGAGCAAAAAATAAAAGGCAAAGGGTGATAAGACTTTTTTTCATGATGCTTTAACCTCATTACCGCTGTAGTCAATTGCAAAAATTACTTGATCATCATTTGCGGCATCAGAGAAAACGATTTTATCTTGTTTGAGGGTGGTATCAAGCAAAATTTTACCGTGAGATTCATTTAATTTTATTTGCTGTTGAAAGATTTGCTCGTAGGCATCGATCCAGCACTCAATAGTTTTAATTCGGGAGATAGTTATTTTTAAATACGTTTCCATATTTGAAGTGTTGAGTATCAAATTTGAGTTTTGAGGTGTTACTACTTTTTTATGAGAGAGTATTTCTAGGTGAATTTCAATTGCACGTCCTAGGTCATGGAAGCGAAGAGAAGTTAGAGTTTTAAGAGGCAGTGATCCAAGACGCGTAGTTTTTTTTGTGCATCCTGGTATTACGTGCCTTAGTACGGGATTTACATTTACTTTAGGCTTAGGGTTGTGGATGCATGTGTTAGTTTTATCATTATATAATGTTAAAAATTGCCACATGTAATTTGACTCTTTATGAACAGCATTAAATTTGAGGGCTTGGACATTTGAGAAGAGTAGAATGGCAAAGAGCAACATTTTTTTCATAGAAAATCCTCATCTGTGGGTATTTATCGACAAAACTATTTTTAATGGCTAAATTTAACGATGTGCTATGGTTCAGACTATAGTATACATTTTTTTGTAAATTTTAAGGTTTAGTTAATTCAACTTGATTTGAGGAGTGGCATGGCTGGTCATTCAAAGTGGGCTAATATAAAGCACAAAAAGGCAAAAGAGGATGCAGCTCGAGGTAAAACATTTACTCGAATTGTAAAAGAGATTACCGTAGCAGCACGTGAAGGTGGTGGAGATCCGGGAGGAAATCCTCGCTTGAGAACACTCATTGATAAAGCAAAAGCAGCTAACATGCCACAAGACAACATTGTACGTGCAATCAAAAAAGGTACCGGTGAGCTTGAAGGTGTTCAGTATGAAGCCGTTCAGTACGAAGGATATGGTCCACACGGAACCGCAGTAATTGTAGAAACACTTACCGACAATAAAAATAGAACCGTTGCCGCAGTGCGTCATGCATTTACAAAACACGGTGGCAACCTTGGTGAAAGTGGCTCTGTTGCTTGGATGTTTGAGCACAAAGGTGTTATCAGATGTACTGGGAGCTTGAGTGAAGATGAGCTCTTTGAAAAACTTATGGAAGAAGACATTGATGATATCTCATGCACCGAAGGTATTTTTACTGTGACATGCCCAATCTCAAGCCTTGAAGCTGTTAAAGCAGCAGTTAATGCAGCAGGCATGAAGGTTGAAGATGATGGAATGGAATGGGTTGCTAAAAATCCTGTAGAAGTTTCAGACAAAGATCAAGAAGAAAAAGTATTCAAATTTTTAGAGATGGTTGAAGAGCTTGACGATGTTCAAGACGTCTTTACCAACCTATCATAAAAGGGGGCAGACGTGTTATTAAGCATGACCGGGTTTAGTAGTAAGGCGGTAAGTATTGATGCGCCAAAAGCCGGAAAGGTTTCTTTGTCCATTGAAATGAAGACGATTAATTCCCGCTTTTTCGAAATGGTGTGTAAACTGCCGGGTGCACTTAACAGCCTTGAGGTGAAAATACAGCGTCTGCTGCAAAAAAAATTACGACGAGGTCGTTTATACCTCTCAGTACGATTTGCTGAGGACAACGAAGCGTTTGAGTCGATTAATCCTTCGCTTAAGCATGCTGAGGGCTACCTGAAGGCGGCTGAACAAATTAAAAATGCATTTGGTGTAAAAGGTGAATTGGAGATTACTGACTTACTCCAAATGCCAAGCATGTTTGTTTCAACACGTACAGAACTTGACCCTGGGGATGAAAAACAGATTTTAGCTGTTGTTGAGACGGTGGCAGATTTGCTTCTTCAGGCTCGAAGAGAAGAAGGTGATCAGCTCTATAATGACTTGCTTAAACGTTTTGCCTTGTGTAAAGAGAAAATGAATGAGGTTAAAAAGCTTTCAGATTCATTGATGGATTCGATTAAAAAATCTATTGATGAAAAGCTTGCGCTTGCTGAAGGTGGTGACGAGGTAGCGAAGCTGCAGCTTGAAGATTTATATGCTGCTTTGAATAAGGCTGATGTTCACGAAGAAATTACGCGTTTTAACAGTCATTTACAGGGCGTTGATGCACTGTTTAAAAGTGATAAGGTTGAAAAAGGAAAGCGCCTTGATTTTATGCTCCAAGAGCTTTTACGTGAAACAAATACAACTATGGCTAAGTGTTCCAATTTTGACATTAGCTCAGTGTGCGTTGATATTAAGGTGGAGTTAGAAAAGGCGCGAGAACAAACACAAAATATTGTTTAGTAGTTATGAATAATCAACTGGTTCCTGAAGAGCTTTTACAAAAGTCGAAAAAAATTCTTTTTGTTACGCATCTTGCAATTGGTGACTTTACCTATTTGCAAAACTACTTTAAAGCATTCGCGGAAAAATATCCTCATCTAAAGGTTGATGTTTGGGTTGATGAAGTTCGAAGAACTCGTTGTTTTTGGCGATGGAATAAACTCAAGGGTTATTCTTTGTATGATTGGCTTAACGCTAGCCCATGCTTTAATAAGGTGTATGACAAGACGTACTCTCCAGCAACATTTAAACAGTCGTTGCATGAGGCGCAGACTGAAGAATATCCTATTGTTGTTTCTATCGCAACGCTACGTCCCTACCGCTATGCACAGCTTATTCGATCAATTTCGCCAAAAGCTTTTGTTGTTGGTATGCAAAAGGGAACAAAGCCGTATCAATGGTACCAACGCAATGAATACAAGAAGCTTGATGCATCGTTTAATCCTGATAAAGTTTCTGGTGGTCATATTACTGACCATTATGCAGCTTGGTTTAATAAACTGTTTAATTTAGACGTGGATAATGAACAGCGAAGACCATTTGTTGCTATTCCGTCTGAGTGGAATTCATACGCTAAACTCCAGTTTCTCAAGCATGGTTTTTATCAAAAAGATAATAAAACTCATGGGAAAGTGTTTTTTATTAATTGCTTTGCGAAGAGTAAAAAGCGCTGCTGGCCGGTAAATAAGGCTATAGGGTTGATTGAAAAAATGAGAAGTGAAGGGCATAGTGATGCTCGTTTTATTATTAACGCTATTCCTTCTGAGTATCAAAGAATAAAGGGAATTCTTAAGGATTCTCGTTTAAAAAATGTCATACTCTTTAGTGCTCGAGAAAACTTTTTTCAGCTGCCCGCGATTATGTCCTGCTGTGATATGGTTATTTCAGTAGAAACGGCAACCATTCATTTGGCAAGTGCGCTGGAAGTGCCTGTTGTTGCTTTGATGAGGCAAAAAAATCCAGAATGGGCTCCATGGGATACAAAAAAAAGTTCTCTGGTTACGGCAAAAAAAAGAAGTGATTGGGTTTCTAATATTCCAGTCCAGCAGGTTATTGCTGCATTGCCGGGTTTAATGTAAAACACCCAGGTAAAGATTCATAAGTTTTTCCAAGCATGCTTGATTGGTAAACTTATGTTGCCAATGTTGATATACATTGTTTCCAAGTATTTGTGCTTTGTTTGGATTTAATATGGTTTCTTCTATTTTTTGTGCCAGGTCATGAATATTATCAGGTTCAAACAATAACCCCGTTTTATCGTGTTGAATAAATTCGTGTGATCCTCCTGTTCCATTGGCAATGATAATAGGTTTTTTCATGATAGCTGCTTCCATGAGGACAATGCCAAAACCTTCTTTGCTGCTTGGAAGAACAAAAAGATCTGAAAAGTGTAAAATTTCAGGCGTTTTGTCTGTAAAGCCAAGGAAGTGAACATAGTCGATGATGGCTAATTCGGAAGCTAGTTTTTCGAGTTTTTTTCGCTGCATGCCGTCACCCGCAAGTACTAATTGGAGTGGTATCTGTTTTTCATGGATGAGTGAGGCGCATGCTTTGAGAAGTAATTGCTGATTTTTATCAAGATGTAGGTTTGCAACACAGCTGACGATAGGTGCTTGTTTGATTTTTATGCCGAAATTATTCGCAAAGAATGTTGCAGCTGATTGATGAGAGGTAAAATTTTCAAATTTTTCTTGGTTGAAAAAGGGAGTAATGAGTTTAAGTGGAATGTTGGTATTTGGTAGAGATTCAAATTCTTTTTCAAAGTATTCAATCATTGTTGGGTTTATACCGATAATACCATTTGTTTTGCTGATTATGTCCAGGGGAACATTTGTTGGGGTGTGATGTGTATAGACGATTTTTATTGTGTCTGATGATTGCCGAGCAGCTCTAATTTCTCTTCTGACATTGCAGTGAATGAGATTAATATTTTGTTCACTGCATATTTTTTTAATTGCATGGGAGAGCCCTGGCTCAAATGATGTCTTAAATGTTTTTAGTCTTATTTCAAACTTGTTGTATCGATAGTAATTGAGCTTGTTTTCAATACATTTTTTTTCAAGTCCAGATTTTTTGGGAATAAGTATATGTACATTGTAGTTATTTTTAAGTAACTGCTTGTAAAGGTTAAGCACGTAGACCTCTTTTCCTCCAAAGCCAATCGATGAGCAAACAATTAAGGCATTGGGATTTTTACTGCGCGAGTAATGATTAGTGAAGGTTACTTGCTCTAAAAAATAAAAAAATTTATATGCATAAAAAAGTGAAGAAGATAGTAATACCAAAAAGAGTAGTATTTCATTTATTCGTTTCACTTTTTTCTTTCTTTATTGAATATGGATTTGAAAAATTTATATACATCATACATTGATAAATTTGTTGAGCAAGATCTTGCGGCTTTAAAAAAATTGGTTACCATGAATTTAAGAGAGAGTGAGTAATGAAAGGGGAAGGTAATGAGACATAGTATCTTGGGATACGTGTTTCTCGTCATGTGCGTTTCTTGCTATGCACAAAACTATTTAGATTTTTTACTTGATTCGGCCGCTTCATGGGTGCATCCTGTTGGTACAATTCCTGTTTTTGAAGTTGATCAGAAAAAAAACAATATTCCTTTGTTTAAAAAATTTCCAGGATTGCGAAAAAAGTTACACCATAAAAAATTGGGTAAATTTCCAACGCCATTAAAAAGGCTTGCAAAGTTTGGTAAATCTGTTGGGATTTCGAAACTGTATATCAAAGATGATAGCAGACTAAGCACTGTTTTTGGTGGAAGCCAGGTGCGTAAATTTGAATTTCTTTTAGCAGATGTACTGGCTAATGGTGCAAAATCAGTCATCACACCTGGCTATCCGGGTTCACATCATGTTTTGGGTCTTTCAATTTTTGCAAAAAAATTAGGTTTAAAGCCTATTGCTATGCTTGATCTTAAAGACTTTGATAAAACCGGACTCAAAGAGAAATTGATGGCACTTGCCCAATATAATCCTGAAATTCACTGCTTTCCCAGTGATCCTGTTTTACGTACAGCAATCGTTAATAAATTTTTAGAGCACGAAGATAAATTTAGGGTGTTCCCTTACTATATTCCTTTTGGTGCGTCAACACCGCTTGGTTGTGTTGGTTTTGTAAATGCTGCGTTGGAGCTTAAAGAACAAATTGATGCTACAAAAATACCCGAGCCAGATTATATTTTTATGCTAGCGGGTAGTATGGGATCTGCGGCTGGTTTGATAGTGGGTCTTAAGGCTGCTGAGTTGAAAAGTGAAGTTGTGATTGTAAAAATTCCTCCTAATGTTGAACAAAAATCTCTTTATAGATTAATTAACCAAGTTTTTGATTTACTAGTAAGCTTAGATAAATCACTCGCTGGCTACCTTGAAAAAGATACAAGCTTCCATTGGAACGGAAATTTTCTTCCTTATGATAATGAGGAAAAGGTAAAAGAAGTAGTCGCACTTATGGACAAACTGGAGTCAATTAAGCTTGATACATCTGTTGCAGGTAAAGTTTTAGCTGCCTGTGTTCATTATATCATTGAAAATGATATCAAAGACAAAAATGTTTTATTTTGGAATACCCATTCATATGTAGATTTTTCAAAATATGTGAAAAAGACAAATTATAATCGTTTACCTCAGATGCTTAAAAATTTGATTTCGTTCGATATCGTTGATGAAAAGGTGTAAAAGATGATGGAACGAAGGGAGAGAGAAGGAGTGAAGAACTATCTCATACTGTTTCTTTTCATTGTTTTTTCTTGGCCAAAAGTTGATGCTCTTGTTGTTGGTTCTGACGTTCTTGTTTCTGTTGAGGATGAAGTTACCTTTCCCGCAATAGATATTCTTACAGATAATAAAATTTTAGCATTCGGTTTTATGAAAAACGGGTTTAGCCTAGAAGATAATACAACAACGTGTACATTTTCATCTATTTTTCCGGTTTCGGGAGATGTTTCTTTGCATGGTGGAACAATTTTTCTTGATACAGATCTTATCTTTAATAATGTTACTAGTTTGAATACGTCAGGATATTTTCAAGGAAATCATCATCATGTAGATTTTTGTGAAAGTGTTACCGGCTTTCCTTCGCTTCATGATACCAAGTTTCATAACACAAAGATTTTTTTGAACAACGATTTTATTATGAGTGGTACGGTACGATTTACCGGTAACTGCGTAATTGATGGACGTGATAATAGAATTGTATTTGGGGAAGACTCGTGTTTTATTATTGAAAAAAATTCGATATTAAAGCTTAAAAATTTAGAGTTAGATGGTATTTCAGATGATTCGCTGTGGTGTGTTGATAATTCAGGAAAACTTGTTCTTGATAATATGCGTTGGGTACAAAATAGTGATTATACATTTACAAACGGTTCAATTGAATTTCAGAATAACGTAAATTTTGC
>JAUIHA010000146.1 GCA_030432505.1 bacterium
TGTCAAATTTAGAAAATATGTAAGAAAATATGGACATGGCGTTATATTTTCTTACTTGCATGACTGATTTTTTAATTGTTGTTACTGTTTTTTTTTAGCATAATACAGATTGCTGGTCACAAGCTTTAGTGAACCCGATAAGATAACGTCAGGGTGTAGCAGTGGCCAGTTTGTTTCACTGTTTAAGGTAGCTTGGGAAGGTTTGCATCCCAGTCAATTACTTTTCCAAGTATTCTAAACGCTTTAAATATTTTCGGGTGCGCATTATTTAGTGGATTTAGGTATGGTCTGCTTCCATCGTATTTTAATTGCTTGAAAGTAACCGCATCCGCTCCTTCCTCTTTAGCAATAACAAAAATTCCGTCAGTTGTATCTCCTCTTTGTTCTGGGTCAACAATTATTCGATAGCCTTCTGGAAAAGAGTATTTTGCGCCTTCAGGTGCTGTCATGCTATCCCCTCTGATCTCTAAAGCGTAGGTGAATTTAGAATGCTTCCTTTTGCATTTTACTTTTTCTTCATACTGATTTTGATTGTCAGTAAATGCAACATGCGTTTCACCAGCTTGGATCCATGAAACAACAGGTATTAAATTTACAGCATACGTTGCTGAGCTTTCTGCAACTTCGCTTCCCAGGTGCCACATTGGATCATCACCATATTCAAGCCACTCAGAACGCACCTCTAAGCATTTTGAGATTTTACCAAGCAACCTTGAACGTTTGGTTTCACCTGATTCAATTTTACTTATTGTTGTTTGACCGCATCCTACACAATTGGCCACATCTTCTTGGGACATGCCCTTTAATTCTCGTGCAGTCTGGAATCTTGATGCAATAGTTGACATAGTAACTCCTTCAAAAAATCTTATTATGTATTACATTTGTAATAATAATAAACACATTAGTAATAAATTTGTGTTTTAAAAATATTACATAAGTGATATGATTTGGCCATGAAAAGTAATAAACCTAATATTCAGGCGCTTTTTGAAGCCATAAAAAAGACGCCAAATGGAACACAAAATGAGCTTGCACAAATACTTTCTTCTTATGGTGCAAAGATTGGTCAACCTTCAATTGCACACTGGATTAAAAGAGAAAGGATTCCAGCTCGATGGGGAATATTAATTGAAGAGCACTTCGGAACACCAACAAGGTATGAGCTTTGTCCACATGAGTTCAAAAAACCAACTTTAGGTCAACGCCAACAAAAAGACCTTAAGGATGAGGTGGCTTGATGGGCCTTGAGTTACATCCAAAATCAAAAATCTTGGTTATCAATGAATTGAAACACAGGGAAATGAGGAAGATAAAGTGGTTTTCCTATGTTAATGATTTTCTGGTTTTGACATCTATTTTCTTGGGTCTAACGGTAAACCATTTATATCTGGTTATATTGGTTTTTTGCCTATCGCAAATGTTTATTTTGTACCAGTACAAAAGCTATTTAATAGCCAGCAGCAAGGCTTTAGTTAATTCTCAAATACAAGCTCTTCGGCTAAAAAAACTTTTGAACAGCTATTGTGGCGATGGAGGCGATGATGCCTGATATCAGAGTGTTCCAGTACCAGTCAATCCGCTGCCAAAAGCTTTGCGGTTTTGGTTCAGTTCTTCGATCGGCCAGAATCTCTTTTGCGGTATCTCTTGAACGATCATGTAAATGGTGGTCAGGGTATTTCATCAAAATTTTTTGTTTAACACCTGTATCTTCCATTTTGGAAAATTCGTCTTGTAACACGTTATACAGGTCATTGTTGCTAAGAGTTTTCAGCTCTTCAGTGGTAAGAGAAAAATACTTTGGCAGGTGTGAACTTAGGTCTGAGGCAAAGTATTTTGGTTCTGGTTCTATAGGTGTGAATTTAGATAACTCTTCCATAGAGGGAATAACATTTTTAATGCTTTGCTTTTCTAAGCCTAAGGATTTAATGAGTCGGCCAAAATCATTGGCAGTGCCTTTTTTATCTTCTTTTTTGTCTGAGTCTTTCATTTACGGGCGGTTTGGTAGTTGTTTTGAGCTATTCAACTTTACCACGAAAAATAACTGCCCACCATTCATGTCTCCAATGCGTTCGGCTGCGCGCATTTTGGTTCCCTTCGGAGCAGCCATCAAGGCTTGGTTTTCAAAAAAATTCCAAGCCTTTTTATTTCCAAAGTCACTGCCACGAATGGCGGGTCAGGAGTTCTTTTTCTGGTAAAAAATATGAAATCATCTGTTTCTTTCTTTTGTTATTTTGTTGCTTTACTTGTGGCTGTTTCTATTAGCCTTTCAGTTTCGGCATTTCTTGATTTTTGTGATTGGGTGATGTCGTGAGTATGGAGATTATGGTGCTTGTGAATAAGCACAGGTTCGATAGCCCACTTAAGAAGTTAATCTTTTTACAGCTGGCTGATAATGCGGATAAATCAGGTAAATGTTGGCCTTCTTATTCTTACATCGCTGAAACGTCTGGCTGCGGTAAATCTACCGTTAGAAAGCACATTAAAGAGCTTAAAGAGCTTGGGTATTTGTCGGTGATAAATCGGAAAGGTGAAAAGGGAAATGCAACGAATATTTACGTGATTAATAAGTCGGCATTATGCGATACCCCTATGCTACGTGGTAGCACACCCCCTATGCCACCAGATAGCATACCCCTATGCCACGAGGTAGCACAGGGTGGGTCACCAGATAGCATACCCCTATGCCACGAGGTAGCACAGGGTGGGTCACCAGATAGCATACCCCTATGCCACGAGGTAGCACCG
>JAUIHA010000147.1 GCA_030432505.1 bacterium
TTATAAAAGTAAGAAATCAATTTTATATGCTTTTAACTATAAGATGGAATCTTCTTATAAAACGGTCCCCATTTTTGCGAAATAACTTGAGATATACCACTCATCGTAATTTCACCAACTTTACCACCAACAATTGAAATCAGATTCTCTCTTATCATTTCAACTATTTTATCAAGCAACTTATCATAATCAGTATCTTTACGAACTTCTCGTAATAACATGATGGCATCTGATGCAGTCAGAATCTCCCATTTGAACATTGAGTTAATCGCAAATTCAAAAATGCTTTTATTAATTTCATTGTGATCAACCAGATCTTCATCAATATAACCCTTACCTTTAAGATAGTTCACAACCATCACACGGTTGCCGGAGAATGGACTCAGAACATCATGCGCCATTCCTTTAAGCAAACGAATAGCTTTTTCAATGTCTATGGCAATATCTTGTTTGGTATGCTCCCACTCTTCAACAGCATCTTTTGAAAGAATGCCAAACGCAGAAAGTGTTTTAACAAAGAAATTGGTAACACTAGCAACCCCTGCATGAATCTGCTTAGAATAACGCTTTGATAAAATTCTCCCCCAATATTCGCCAACAGAACCAAAAACATATGACATTATGCATTGCTCAATATAGAAACAATCAACGGAAAAATTTTCAGCCGTATGATAACGCTTTTGAATAAGCGCCCCTAGATTTTGCGCGTCTTCTATATCATCATAAATACTTTTTATTTTTGCATCAAAATCTTCCTCTGAAAGCTCCGCCCGTTTTTCCTCAAGTTCTTTAATTCTTTCACGTCCACGAACAGCAGTCAACTCGCTTTTTTCACGCAAAGCCTGATCAATTGTTTCTTTGCTAATGCCATGCCCCTTATTCAGTTTTCTTCTTACGTGATACGTAAAATCATTAAGAGAATTATACTCTCTTGACTCAGGAGCAAGACCATCCCAATCAAACAAATTTCTGGTAACATTCATCATCCAACGATTTCCATACGCATCTTTCTTTTCAAAATTCGCAATCCATTTTGGAAATGATTTACTAGCATAGCAGCTTCTTACACATGTATCGATAATGTACCGCACCATTTCAGGACGTATAACACCCCATGAATAATGCTTCACTTTATCCAGCACGTGAGGATCAACATTGTCACGAATTTTGTACTTAAGCCACAACGATATCATGCTACTTGTACGGCTTATTGCATAGCGAAGCGCTATCTTCATGTAGTAATAATTGTTTGGCCAATGCATAAAGCCCCCATTAACATCTCCACCCAGCACTTCAAAACCTTTTTTCCCTTCAAAAAGTTTTAAGTGAAAGAGGTGGTAATACACATAGGTTGCAAGAACATCAGCATATGCTTCTTTAATATTGCTCATTTTCCAAAACTGCCAACATGGGTCAAAAAATGTCATAATCGTTGGCCCTGCCGCCATTGCCATCTGCATGAGAAGCTGCGTTGAACTAATCCCTTTAAGGGGAGTTTTCCCCGTAGAAATTTGTAAGAGTGTTGCTTGTCTGTGGTCTGCACGTGCATTAAAGAAATACCATAACGACATCCCCGTACGCCATACCGAATCAACACCATCAGCTAGAACAAAATGTGTTGCCCCAACACTATCTAAAAACTGTCTTGCATAACTTTTATCATCTTCACGCTCATCTCTACCTATTTTCCACAAATCGTATTTATATTTATCGTAGAAAACCATTTTCCATAAATACTCGTACCCATAGGCAAACGATTTAAAAAGAAAGCTGGTATTGTTAAGAAACTTTTGATTTGCAGAACGCTTAATATCTTCAAAGATTTTGATTGTTCTAAGATATTTTTTTACTTCTGTATGCCAATAACGAATGGCCTGAATCACACTCTTTTTTTCGATGATGCTATGAATCAACGTTGAATCATTATCATCATTATCTAAAAATGATGAATCCTGAGCAAACGATTGTTCAAGAAAGTCAATTTTTTCCTGTATCGATTCTTTTCCTTGTTCTATTTTGGGATAAATAAAAATGAGAACTTTTTGAATAAGATCATCAAGATTTTTTTCTTTTGTCAGCCGTAAAATATCAATGAAAAGACCAAGCTCATGACCAAGTTTACCTGGTAATGGATACGTTCCCAGCACCTCTGACTTTTTAATAAGATTCTCTAGATCTTGCTCTTTGTATGGTTTTGCTTGCTCGATCTCGTCAAAAATCTCAGGACCTTTAAATAGTAAATTTTCCAAGCTAAAAGGACTTATTGGCAAACCTTCTCCAGCAGCAGAACCATCATTAAGAAATTGCGAGAACGCACCAGACTCTAAGCTTGTTTTGAATTTTTCAAGCGCCTTAAGAAGCAAAACCGCATCGGCATTTAACGCCCTGTCTGAGTTTTCACAATGTTGAATACCAACTGTAAGAGAGTCAACCAGCTCAACAAGTGCGTTACCAACGTTAATTAATGATCCTATTTTCTCATATTCTTCTCCAGCTTCACGAACAACATGCTGGAAATTCTCTGGCAGAAGATCAAATTTCTTTTGTCGCTCTTGAGCCTCACGTTGCTTCATTTGTAAAAGCAAACGGCTTCAGCGGTTCAAGAACAGCAACCGCTGGGTAGGCATAACTGCTGAACAAAGCAATCGTTTCAGCATCAAGTTCTGAACGGAAAATGTACAACTCATCCAGCGTACCAGCAAAGAAATCCTGTAACTTATTCTGGCT
>JAUIHA010000004.1 GCA_030432505.1 bacterium
GTTTAATGATATCAGTTGCTTCCATTTTTTATGATTTTTTGTTCTAAGGCTTCTAAGATTTCCTCCGGGGTATGAATGATTCCTCCGGTTCTTCCAAAATGTGCCACAGGAACTTTACAGTCTACTGCTAATTTTACATCTTCAATCATTTCAAGAAGATTGCTCTTTGCTGCAGCAGCCTCTTCTGCAACTTCTTTTTTGAACTCTTCAGTTGGCAGCAATTCTTCATCTTCTTCAATAATGGTTGCCAAGAGTTCTTGTGCTTTTGCTTCATCATTAACTTTTTGAATATCAGTAAGCGCACTTAACTGATCTTCAAGGAATTCAATATCTTCTTGAACATCATCAACAAATTGTTGTGCATGACCAGAGAGTAAGTCGTGAATACGCTCAAGCGTTGCAACCTCTTCAGACTCTTCTTGTGTCAACGCACTAAATTCTTTAATTTTTACGTCTACAAAATCTAAAAGATCAGTAAATATATCAGTCGTTTGTTTTTTCGCTTCTTTTTGCTTTTCAAGTAAAAACGCGGTTTGTTCGGTTAGATTTTCAAGTCGTGACACACAGAACCTTTCAAATTAATTGATTCTTTGTAAAATAATTCTATTTATCAATTTTCATTATCGTGAGTGTACTAAAAAAGTAGAAAAACCTCAAGAAACACCACGGAAAGTCCGTATTCTAAGTCTTTTTTGACACTTTTCCAAAAAGATATTTTACTGGTACAACCAGGGGGAAGGGCAAAACTATTCATTCTATTGGGGAACATTTCATGAATACTAAAAAATATTTAGGCATAGCACTTTTTGCTCTTGCAGCACTTGTACAACCAACACCAGCTCAAGCAAATCAGTATTTTGATCCACATCAATTTCTCGATGTTTATGCTAAGACGCAAACTGCATTTAGAAGACCAGGTGCCCAATTAGCACTTCAGGGTACTGCTGGAGGAAAAGTGTTTTCTCAAAGAAGTACTCATGAATTACGAAAATCAACCTTTCAAGGTATTGCATCTCCACAAGAAATAATCTTTTTCTCTGAAAGCCTGACAAACGGTTTCTTTTTAAAAGCAAATCTCTCATATCACGAACTCTTCTTTTTCTTGGGTGACAGCGAAGACTCAAACAGTTCTGTACTACTTGATATGCCAATTGGCTATATATTCACCGATAAAGACACTATGAGACTATCAACGCATGCTGCTCTATGTTTTCCTTTGTCCAATTACTGCTCAGCATTTGGTATTGGCGGTGGTTTTGATCTTCTTTATAAACTTGCTGCAAAAAATGACGACGCGCTCTTTCTCCAAGTAGCCTGCGACTATAGGCACTATTTTACCGAAAAGGCTTCGTTTTCATTTGATTTAACAAGGTTTGAACCAGGAAATTATTTCATCGATTATAGCAACAAATCTCTCACTACTAAGATTATCAACAAACAAATAGACCAACTTGATTCAATTATTGGCCTTCATGTTAAAAAGAACAATCTTGTTTTTGATGTTGGCTATAATCTACTTATTACTATGCCTGGTGATTACACCATGACTGGAACATATACCATTGAAAACGCCGTAAACAAAGAAGCCGATTTTTCAAAAAATCATCAAGTTTCTCAGGGAGGAAAACTTGACCTGTTATCGCGCGTATATGCCGGAGTTGGTTACATCTATTCGAAGAAATTCTTTATTGGGCTTGGCGCATCTCTTTACGAAACTCCAAATAAACATGTAGAAAAAAGCTCTCTGCCAAATATTTTCTTAAAACTCGGCACCTCATTCTAGAAAATCACGAAAGTTTATGATGAAAAAAATAGTATTACTTTTAGCAGTTTTCACAATACAGGCATCGCTTAACGCACAACCCACAACGCCAGTTCTTGACGAAGTGATGAATAATATTTTTACACAAAACTCACTACCACACCCAGGGCTTAACTTAGCAATGCAGCATACTAACAACCTGCACACATCATCGCTCCGTAAAAAATCACGAGGCTATAACTATTCACAATTTTCATCATCATTTAATTTTTTGGGAGCTGAAGGACGTTCATTATCCCATTACCTCTACAATTATTACGCCCTCCCGCACGAACGCTACATTTCTTCCAATATTTTAATCAACACCTACCACGCCGCTCTTAGTCATGTAGTTGCGGATATTTGTGTTGGGCAGCATTATAAAACACACCGCGCAGACAAGTTTTTAGAACTTGGAGTTTCATTCCCACTTTCAAAAAAAGATAGCTTTGGTATCGGCGTTGGATTTAAAAAACGTAAAAAGATTCGCCACAATTTGTACACGCATGCCGGAGCATCTATGCGCTACTTGGTACCACGAAACGCTGTGGTGGTAGATTTATTGTATGGCTTGAGTTATTCCCTCAATAATATTGCTTTTCATGTTGGGATTAATGCGCTTGCAACAGATTTCTTTCATAAAATTCGCCCGGCTGTTGAAGGCTATGGAAAAGTAGAATTTGAAATTGAAAACAACTTTGATATTCCTTTGCACGTTAATATTGGCGTAAAAACACAAAGCGTCTATTTACTGCCAACACCAATTCCTTATGCAGGATTCTTGAGTGTGGGAACTGTTTTTTAAAAACTCTTTTATCAAAAAACAAAGAATGATAACCTGATGAGTAATTCTAACTAATGATCAGGTTGTCATTCATGAAAAATTATAAAGAACAATTTATCTCAATTATCG
The DNA here is from genome assembly GCA_030432505.1 of bacterium. Taxonomy (GTDB): domain Bacteria; phylum Babelota; class Babeliae; order Babelales; family RVW-14; genus JAUIHA01. The sequence continues at coordinate 2,715 of JAUIHA010000004.1, forward strand.
AAAAACACTTGCCAACATGCAAGATCTATCTTTTTGGGTCACGCGCTCGCAAAGATAACTCATCAGTCTCAGACTATGATATCGCTCTCAACGATAATAAAAAAATTCCAAAAATAATTTTGAGCAACATCAAAGAAGACTTTGAAGAATCAACTATTCCATTTTATGTGGACGTTGTAGATTTACACGATGCTCCTGAGAATTTAAAAAAAGATATTCTTAGTGAAGGAATTTTATGGAAAAGCTAAGTCAAAAATACAAAACGGCAAAACAATCCCTTGAAACCTTAGAAGAATCAGTAAAAAGGTTAGAATCTGGAAATTCTGCAAATGATGAGTCTCTTGAAAAAATGATTCGGGATTCAGCCATTAAACGCTTTGAATACACACTTGACGTCACTTGGAAATATCTCAAACTCTACATCAAAGATAAATTTGGCATAGAAGAAAATAGTCCAAAAAGTGTTTTTCGTGCGTGTCTCACAAATAAAATTTTGACTGAAGAACAAACAACGCAAGCAATTGAAATGGTTAATGATAGAAATCTTGCAACGCATACCTATAATCAAGAGCTTGCTGAAAATATTGCTCAAGAACTAGGTGATTATCAAAATTTATTAAAAATTATTCTTGAAAAGACAGCAAAGCAGTACGTTCCTTAAATATAAGAACCGTTTTCTTAGAAGCTTTTTAAGAGATTTTACTTTTAACAAAATTGAGAATTTTTCCTGCAGAATCAATCGCTTTTAAAACGTCCTTCATCCAACTCATAATCTGTAGGATATCTAAACTCAAAACAATATGGATTTAGCAAAACAGCCATATCAAAAAGCTCCATAAAATCTGAATCAAATTTACCGCATTGTTTGACCAGCCACTCAAGATCATGAATCTTTCTAAGAGGTTGTTCTTTAAATGCAAGGTATGCCTTCAAGGATTTTTCTGCACACTGCTGAGTATGAAAAATAGTAGAATCAAGTGTATCCTCATCACCTAGTGCACCTTTTCTTGCTAACTTCAAATCACTTTCAGCTTTTCTAAGCCAGCGCTCATGCACTTGCATAAACCTTTTTCCCTTTCTGTTTTATTTTATATGAAAGAGTTGAAATATCTCCCCCATACTTCTCAAACTCTTTTTTTGTTAACACGATGACGTCTTTAGCAACCATTAAATCTTTCAGTGCATATGATGCGGGCAGTGATCTTTTATATCGCTTTTTATCTGACTCAGATACAACAATTAACAAATCTAAATCGCTCTCTTCATCTGGATGCCCCCAGGCATATGAACCAAAAAGATAAATCTCTAGCGGATTATACACATCAACCAAACGCTTCACTACTTCTTGAATTATTTCTTCGCTAATCATAATTTTACTCCTAGCTACAATGTTCATACCTAATATACCACAACACACAAAGCTGCTTCCATATACTAGATTCTTAACTACAAGGAGCCTTTATCAAAAAGTTCTCTCTAAAAATCTTCATGCACCACAAATTTTTCTGAATCGTCCAATTTTCTTAAGTCTTCAATTACCTCTTTTCTTTCTGGGTCATGTTCAGCTTCTTGATATTGTTTTGCTAATTCTTTATCATCCACAGCTTTATCCTCAACTGTATGTAATTACCCATAATATAATCTATCATCCTAATAGATACCCACAAGCAAGATAGCACCAACAAATATTTAAACAAAAAATACCGCCAGTTTCCCAGCGGTATTTTCAAATTCGCCAATCCGGCGTCGCTCAAAGAGCGTAGACGGATTTAGAAGCGTATTTTTGCTCCACAGTGGATGTCATGTTCACGAGGCATGTTTTGCCCAGCGAAGGTATAAGCACCACCAATGTAGAGGTTCATATACTTGTGAGCTCTCCAGTTACTTTCAAAGAATAAACGGTGAGCAACTTGCTCTGTATCTTTTTCAGCAACGTTGTTATCAAGCTCATGCTCATTAGCAACAAGAGTACCAACACCTTCAAACTTCTTACCAAACCAAGTGTTTTCAACTTTACCTTGTTTAAAGTTAACGTTGTCCTCAGTTTTGTAGTAAATGCTATAACCAATAGTTGTTGCAAAGTCTTCAGTTTTTGGATGATACATAGTTACATCAAGCTTACCTTGGAGATAACCCCAATCAACGTCTGCATCTACACACTGACCAATGTTTTTAACTGTTGCACCTTTAAACGCTGCAGGAATCTTTTCAGAATCCTCAAGCGCAAAAGCATAAGAAAGATCAGCATGAACGTTAAGCCAGTCAAGAGCAGCCCAACCAACATTACCACCAATTTTGATTTCAACGTGGTTTCCGTTACCAAGGTAGCGACGTGCACGGTAAGGACCAGTGCATTTCTCATCTGAACCACCAGTTGGAATACGAACACCAATGAATCCTTCTGCACGCCATTCATTATTGAAGGTATGCTCATAGAAGAAGTCAAGGTCGATATCGCCAAGACCAGTACGTTGATCCGTTCTAAACTCAAAGTCATTTTTAAATAACCATTGTTCAACTGACTCTTTACCAAAACGCTCAATACGAGCTTCAAGATCTTCAACAGTTGTATTGTCAAGAAGATCGCCAGGATTTTTAGCATTAACTGTCATAAACCAAAGCTCATCGCCTATTTCTTTTAAGACTTTGTCATAAGCATCAAACTGCCCTGCACCAAACGCATAAAGCCTATCTTCCTGAATTCCACTTGCAGTTGTAGGCAATGCACTCAAGTTTCTAACTGGAAGTTTTGTATTTTCAAGATTTTGAGGACCCGTCACATCTGCATCGAAATTAGCTATGGATGCTTCAACAATCTGCTTAGCAATCGTATTCGCAGGGTTAGCTCTTACTTCTGCTACAGCATCAGTACCAGCACCATCACCTTGAATACCAGCAGTAGTTGCTGCTCCAGCAGCACCAAAACCTACCTCTTGTGCATTCACACCAAAACCGGGATTAGTACCATCGCCAGCAGGAGTAGCAGTAGAAGCAACCCCAGCATTAGGAGTGTCAATACCACCAGCACGAATGTTATCATTCAATGCTACTGCTCGATTAGTTGGATTTGGCAATGTTCTTACATTCTTGTGACGAAACACTACAAATGGAACTGCATTCGCGGTATAATCGTAACCAGCAGAAAAATCAGCTGCAGGAGTTTGATTATAATCACTATTTCCCATTGTTACATGGTTATTTGCAGCACTTCTTCTTAAGAGTTTTACAAACAAATTATTCTGAGCAATTGGCAAGTCTTTAACAAATGATGCTCGGTACAAATTAGTAAAAACACCCGTTGTATTAAGTTTGATTGGTTTACCAAAACGAGTTGTAGCTGCAGGTGAAGCAGGAGTGTTATCATCAATAGGGATCTTAACAATATCCTGCTCATTTCTTATCACATGAATTTTATCGGCATCAGCCTGAAGGCCTGCGCTATTATCACGTTCAAAGCGAATAGTTTTAAATGGCACTGTTGCACGCACACCAATACGACCTTTGTTCTTCCATACAGGATATTCAAAACGTCCACCAAGTGAAACACCACGTTCATAGTAGGTTACACAAGGAGTAATTCGTGTTGAAAGAATATTAGCATTAAACTTTTCAGTAAAATCTGTTGATGCATGAGGGGCAAATGCCTCACTAATTTTGAAGCTTTCTTTACCAAAAATTAAACTTGCAAGATTTTCTGTATCAGTTCCGTGTTTTTTAAACGCACGGCTTGCAGTTCTGTAGTGACCAGTTGACCACAAGTTTAATGTCCACTTATCTTTTTTACGATACAAATCGTAACGAAGCGGGCCTTTTTCACTCACAAGCGGTGCTCTAAATTCACCAGCTTGAGCAACACCACTCATAGCACCAAGTGCCACAAGGGTAAAGCCTAAAATTTTATTTCTCATTCTATCTCCTAAAAACTTCATTCTATTCAGTTTTTATTATCCGGGAGAGCGTTGCCACTCTCCCGAATTACCTCCTTAGGTTCTATTGAGCTACTCTGAGAGCACCAAAGGTATTTGGACCAAGCTCATCAGTTTCAAGACCTCGAGCCGCACCATCTCTGAGTACATCAGCAAGTCTACCGTTAATAAGAGCAAGACTATCATTACGAACAATGATTTGTTGATCAGCTGGGTACTTAGTGTTGTTTGAATCAAGATTCACAAAACCACTGCGTGTTACTAAGCCGGTACTTCCTACTGCTGCAACTTTATTGTTTTGATCATCATATGTTGTAAATTCAAGAAGACTAAAGAAGTCAGCTTGATTATCAAATGTAAATGTTTGTCCCGCATTGAACGGTTCTCCTGCATTCTCAAGAAGTGTTACCGCTGAACTCAAGAGTGAATAACGCTCACCTTGTGAAAGTTCACCAGCAAAATCCCATACGTTTGCATTAAATACTGTGTCTCCAGTTGGAACAAGCATTATGTTACCACCACCACGAACCGCTGCAAACTGATCACCATTCACATTGAGAGTGTAGTTTGCTGCAGGTCCAAGAGCCATAAGTGATGCATTGTTACTTGCACCATCAAAGATGTTGTTGTGTTCAAAATCACCACCGATTAAGTCGATAGTAATAGTACCAACATTGTTAAGCGCTTGAACATTCCAACCAGCAGTGTTTGTAGTATCTGGGCTGAAGAGTGGGTTACCATCTTCATCAAGCTCAGCAAGACCATCAGCATCAAGTGTTGGGTTGTCAGCTGAATCGGCATCACCATTGATGTTGCCGTGCTTGTCAATAACACCAGCACCAAGACCAAAGAAACCAGCACGGTCAATGTGAGTAACCGTTCCTGGAGTTCTTTGTGAAAGTGTAAAGTTAACGTTTCCACCTTCTACAGCAGTTGGGTTACCAACTTCAAACGCACCACCGGATACAGTTTCTGTACCAATGTTGAAGATTGACTGACGGTTCAAACTGATAGTAACGTCAGTTTCTGGTGTTTGTTCATCTGACTGAACACCCACAAGAACGTCACCATTTACTTGGATCTTACCGTTTTTATTACCCCAAATTTGACCTTTACCGATAATCTTGATGCGATCTCTTTGTGCATTATCGGAAGTGTTGTATGGTTGTGTGAAGTTTTGAGGTTCAATTGCACCTTGGAAGATAAGTTCTGATTCATCGTTGAAGTAAAGAACTACACCACCATCAGGATTTGATGGGAAGCGGATTGTAGCACCTTGTTCAACAACAAGACGAGCTTTACCACCAAAGGCAATTTGTTGAAGATTGTTTGCTTGACCAAAACTTGAAAGATCAAGTTCTCCGCCCGCAGGAATTCTGATTTCGCGTGGTGTATCGGAACGGAATGTTAGACGATGAGGCGCTGCATCACTGAATTTTTCTGATGCAAGAAGCGCTTGTTTATCTGAAATGAGAAGATCACTGTTAAGATCAACAATACCATCACCGGCAGCAACAATTTGAACATGATCTTTACCAAGAACAGTCCATGAGTCACCACCTGAGTTTTGATCCCAACTTCTGTTTCCAAGACCAATGCGTCCACCAAATTCAAGGAAGATAATTGCATTATCACCTTCACCATTAAAGTGGTTTGTTGGCATATCAAGACGGCGTGATTCAGTAGTAAATTCACGAACACGTCCTGGATTTGGAAGTACACTATCACCAGATATTTCCATAACGAAAGGATCTGATTTCGTTGCACCCGCAACACGCATTTGTCTAATGTCATCACCAGAACCAATGTAAAGCAGACGAGCTGGCTTAACGACTGGCGCAGTAACGCTTTCAGTTGAACGAAGTTGACGAAGCGCACGTACACCTGGATCAAACACTCTGTTGTCATCTTCTCTGTTGAACATATTAAAGACAACTTCTTCAGCACCTGTTTGATCAAAGCGACCATCACGGTTTGCGTTTTGGAAACTTACACGAATAAATCCGCCAGTTTCATCTTCACGTGCTGCAAACATTGCTTCAGTGAATCCGTATGGTTGTACACCACCTTCTTGTAAGAATGATACTTGATCACGTGGAAGATCAACACGTCCAGATAATGCTTGAACCCGAGTATCACCAGCTAAGTTGTAATCATTTGCAACCTTAACACCAATCATCGTTTCAAATGTTACTTCTGGATTTTCGTGGGTACCAGCAATGTTATCTACATCAAACAGATTTACTGTACCAATTGAACCACCGTGGTTAGCATAAACAAATCCACTATTGTTTGGACGCTCAATTGGACCTTTTACTAGGTTTCCGTCTTTATCAAAGCCAGAAAATACTATAAAGTTTCCACTTATAATCAATGATGCCTGAGCAGCATGATTAAGCGCATCAAGACTGAAGAGCGTGTCAGGTGTTGCTGATGCAAATGGCTCAAGAACAAGTCTGTTTTGATACAAGGTGTTGTTGTAAGGGAATGAAGGCCCGCTATCACCCTGTGTTGAGAACCAACCACATGCAACGTTTGCTGCACCTTTTTCCATATTGGAGATTAAGAAAAGGTGTTGCGCACGTTGTGCATTGTATTCAGAAACAGGGGTACCTGCTGGAAACTGATTTCCATTAAGTAGGAAAAGATCTATAGAGCTATTCCCATCAATACCAGCATCTGTATCCACCGCATTTTTACGGAAGATATTCATGTAACAACCTTCTGTAATCCAGTTGGTTGAATTGTCAGCCATGGTATTCCATGCTGAACCCAGCATGAAGATTCTTCCATATCCTTTAAAGTTGGTGTCGTTTTCTACACCATGATCAAAGAATCGAATGGATGAGGAATTAGATGCATCAACACCAGTAACTCCTGGAAGATCACGAACAACCCAACGAATACCTGAACAATTAAGTGATTCTTGAAGATCAAGTCTTGAGTTATAGAGTCTTACTTCAGGGAAGCGGTAACGATCACGATCTTTACCATCAAAAGTTACACGAGCATTCGCAAATACAAAACGCTCACCACCAAGCATTGCTGGGTATGAACTGTTTTGCGAAGGAACACCGTCAACAAGTTTTGTTACATCACTGTGAACAATTGTTGTTCCACCAAAGAACGCTCCATGGTGGTTGAAGAACATTGCAGGAGAGTTGTAACGTTGGAAGGTATTTTCAGGTTGATCTGAAATTGTAAGTGGACGAACGCCTACATTACCTTCAGCATCTACTTCACGACATGTGTGGTCAAGAAGAAGTGTTGGCATGTTAACTTCACCGGCATTTTCAACCGTTTCTGCGTAATCACGTGGAAGACCTGTAACAGGATCAACAACAGCATTGTTAGCCAATGAGCGAACATCACCACGACCTTCAAATTCAAGAACGTGCTGACCGCGGTTTGTGCTGTGCTCACCTGTCGCAAGACGATAACCATCAAAGTTTGTGTTATCAACAACAAGCACTGCCTGCCAATCAAGGTCTTTATCATCAACTGGGTTAAGGATATCACCTTCTTCATCTGTTGGAGCACCAACAAAGTTAGGAGCGAAACGTCTCCAGAGGTTGAAGATGTAACCAACACCATCTTTTGATGAACCAGCAGCTCTAAAGAGTGCCGCACCGGTACCATAGAGGCAGAAACGTGCACGACGAGCTTGCTCACCTTTAGCAGGATCAGCAGCACTAAACGCACTGATTGGATCTTCATTTTCCGTGAAGAGTCTTGCATCAAGACCATCAACAACACATGCTGCAGGGTTTTTAGCCATGAGTGTTGATTGTGCTGAAAGTGTTGCACTATCAAAATCTCTAGCCGCTAAGTGGTCGAGTCTGTTTACAGAACCAGCAACATAATCAAAGACTGTGTTATGGTAAACTTTAACACCACCGTTAACCGCTACAACAAAACCGTTACGAACGTTTCTGTCGTTAAAGGTTGACTCTACAAAACGTGAATATGACCAGTCTCTTCCAAAGATTTGACCACTGTCTTCTTCATCACCACCTAAGAAACCAAGCTCTTCATCATCGCCGCTTTCTGAGGTATTGAAGAAATCCCAGTATGGATCTTGTGCACGTTTTGAAACGTTTTGTACATCGTTTACTACAAGAAGACCTCTTCTGTTTTCAACAGCTGGGTTGTAGGAAACTGATGTATCACGCGCATCGTAGAATCCATTATCACAAACGGATAATGTTGCTTCACCACCAGCAGGAACTGAGTAGTTAAGCGTTGTACGAATTTGCGCTGGCTCAAAACCTGCAACTTTATGACCACCAACAACAACGGAACCGTCATTGAATGGGAAACGTGCAGCTATTTTGAAGAATTCATCGTCAGTTGCAGTGAATCCTTCTTGCCAACCGAAAGTATACGCACCAGCAACAAAGAGAATCATGCGGCCTGTTCCATTGTTAGATGGATCAAAGCCAAGGCATGCAAAGTTGCCGCGTGTAGCATCGTCAGCGTGAGCTTCACCAGTTACATCGTCTGAAACAAAGGTAATGATTGAGTTGTTACCAACTAAAATCATATTACGTTGTGCATTGTTTGTACTATCAAGCTCTTTACGTTTAAAGAGTACTTTTTTGAAGCCATTGTTCACTTCTGTTTCAGTATTTTCCATGGTGATGAATACTTTTGTACCACCAGCATCGTTTGATACTGTTGAGAAGGAATTGTTATCAAATACTTCAACAGCACCATTTGTATCAATGTCACCATTGAATTTTACTGAAGTACCATCAGCGAAGTTAAAGATTGTTTGACCTTTACCTTTAAAGGTAAGAATCATATCAAGCTTTTCAACATCGCCACCACCACGTACAAGAAGCTTTGAGCCAGTTAGACTCTTACCTCGTACACGTGCCCCAAGGGTTCTTCCTTTAAACTCAAGATCATTGTCTACGTTAAAGGTAATTTTTCTACCCTCTGAAACATTGAAATAGATTTGGGAAAAGCCATTTCCTGGGAATGATCCATCATCTGTAGGATCTGAATATGGAACAATGGTAGTTTCTGTTTGAACGTTTACTGTCATATCCGCTTGATCGGCAGTAAGTGTTATATCACCATCAATTTTAAGTGGACACTCTGCGCCAGTTCCGTTAAGAAGACCGAATAAGTTCAATGTACTGTCGGCTGCAGTTGCTTCAAACTGTGTGTTTCCACCGCCACCACCACGTGTCATGAACTTCTTGGTTTTCATTTTTTTGGCAGAACGAAGTGATAATTCATCTTCTTCGCCACCACCAATAGCATCTGTATTTATAATACGATCACCTTCAGCATAAACGCCGCCGGTAAAAGCATACGCTACGCCATCTCTGACCTGTACTGAATCCCCAACAGGTTTCCAGTCAAACGCTTTCATTGACATGAAAGAGAAGCTGGCTACTGCTGTTGAGAGAAGCAGTAATCTGAACTTCTTAGATATCATTTCTACTCCCTTTTTAGGATACACTCACACCTACACATCTACATTATGTGATTATGTTTTAATGTTTGCTTAGTGTTCCCCTCCTTTCTTACTTTCTTTTTAATTCGAATGGAATTAACTTTTCATTACAGAATTAATAAAACAAACTAACTTTAGGGACCTTGACTAAAACACACGAAAATTTTCTGGAAATTATTTTGATTTTTTGGGCGAAGTATTGACTGGTTGTAAAGAACGTGAGACCCAATAACGTCGATGACGCCGGGTGATGTCCTCTCCCAGACTTTATTCATACTTCTCCTTACTCTCTTTAAAAACCCTTAAAAATCTCTACGGATCCATTCATTGAGTCTTTATTAAAAGGCATTCATGATTAAAACTAACTGCTGTTATCTAAATGTCAAGATTAAACTTTTCTCACCCTCTCTTTATGAACGAAAAGAAATTTTTTTCTCTCCTTTACAAAATATTTGAGGTGCTTAAAGTAGAGTGACAAGTTATAATCAGAAATTAGTGTAACGTTTTTCCTATATCAAATGTAAAGAGTTTTGAAAAATTAATATGACCGTTTTTGGGCTCCAGATCACGGCTTGCAAATGAACACCAAACATCATGTGAGCACTATACCGCTACGCATAAGGATTTTTTATCATGAAACCAATGTCCATTCCATTTTTCTCCCTCAGTAGACAAGTAAAACAATTAGAAAAGCAAACACTTGAAAAATTTGCAGAAATTCTTACAACACAACAATTCATTGGTGGCCCGATTGTAGAAAATTTTGAAAAAGAGCTTGGTAAGTACCTAGGTGCCGCAAGCGTAGTTGGCTGCAACTCAGGAACTGACGCCCTCTGGCTTGCCCTCAAGGCACTTGATATCAAAAAAGATGATATCGTCCTGACCACACCTTTCTCCTTTATTGCCTCAAGCAGTGAAATTGTTGCTCATGAAGCGCATCCTGTTTTTATTGACATTGATCCATCAACGTTTAATATCTGTCCACGTAAACTTTCTGCATGGCTTCATGAACATGCAACCTTAAAGGATGGGGTTACCGTACATAAGAAAACAGGTTTTCCAGTAAGGGGTATAGTAGTTGTTGATATCTTTGGCCAATGTGCTGACTACCAAGCAATTAAAGAAATAGCAGACGAATGGAAGCTCTGGATAGTTGAAGACACTGCTCAGTCAATCGGTTCTTCTTATAAAGGAAAGAAGGCGGGAACATTTGGCGACATTGGTACTGTTTCATTTTATCCAACAAAAAATCTTGGTGCTTTTGGTGACGCTGGTTGTGTGGTTACTAATAATGAAGAACTTGGAGAAAAAGTTCGTCGTCTTAAAAATCATGGCCGTAAAAGCCACTATAATTATGAATGCCTTGGCATCAACAGTCGTCTTGATGCACTCCAAGCAGCTGTCCTTTCTCTCAAGCTTGATAGCTTAGAAGATTATAACAACGCACGCCGAGCACACGCACAAACGTATAAAGAAAAGCTGGGCAATATTGATTTCATTACTTTCCCTGAAGACCGTGATGGTTCTCATATTTACCATCAATACGCAATTACTGTTGAAACCAAAAAAGGCAAAAGCCTCCAGCAAGAATTGGTTGCTCACCTTCGTGAAAACAATGTCGGCTGCACTATTTTTTATGAAAAAACATTAAATCATATTGATTTCTTGAATACACATCCTTATCTTGCTTCATCATGCCCAACGGCAGAGCACATCTCAAAAACTGTTGTGATTTTGCCTATTTGGCCAGAGCTACAAGCTGAAGAGCTTGACTACATCTGCTCAATCATTAAGAACTTTGCTGCACAACAAGAATCAGAAAAAACAATCTCCACTCAAGAAAATGTGGCGCAAGCAAATGCATTCTAAAGGATTTTTTATCACCATCGAAGGTATTGATGGCTGCGGAAAAACACTTTTGAGCACCAAGCTCAAAGAAGCGCTTGAAGAAAAAGGTAGCCAGGTTCTTTTAACCAAAGAGCCTGGCGGTTCTAGTCTGGGGAAAAAACTTCGTGAGATCCTTCACAAACGTGATGAAGATTTTTCTCCCATGGCCGAATACCTTTTATTTGCTGCAGATCGTGCGCACCACTTTGAAAGTATCGTTATCCCATCGCTTGAAAAGGGAATGGTTGTCATTTCTGACCGATGCGCTGATTCATCACTTGCATATCAAGGCTTTGGGCAAGGCGTTGATAAAGAAATGATTCAACGGGTCAATACCTGGGCAATGCAAAACGTACAACCGAATCTCACCCTGTATCTTCAGCTTGATTTTGATACGGCACTCCAACGTATGGTTGCATCTCGAGAAGAATTAACATCTATTGAAAAACGAAAAGCAGAGTTTTGGAAACGCGTTTATGACGGTTTTGAAACCATTTTTGCAAATCGGGACAATGTTGCTACTATTGATGCCAAGCAAAGTAGAGAAGAAGTTTTTGAACAGGCATTGAATGTTGTTTTGAAAAAATTATGATCAATACAAAAATACCAACTCACCTTTTCGTCGGCATAGAAGACACCATCATTCATGAGGCACAACTTGTACTACAAAAAGCTTTTTGTAGTAAGCCTCTAGACAGTGATGGCGAACAGGCTGAGTGTTTTTGTGTCCAGTGCAAAAAAGTAAAATCACGCCAACATCACGGTTTTATCTGGATTACTCCTGAAAAAAGTTATAAAACTGAAGATCTTGATATCATTTTTGAAACAACAAAGTTTGC